>CAIQMJ010000464.1 GCA_903872875.1 uncultured Variovorax sp. | reverse complement strand
CAAGAACGACGTGGATTGGCGTGGTGGCCGCGTACCGATGTTCATCCACTACGCGGGCGATGACGTTGTCGATGTAGCGAAGCAGGCCTATCTCATGTACTTCTCGGAGAACGGCCTGGGTCTTCGTGCTTTCGGCAGTCTTGAGCGCTTCGAGTCCGAAGTCGTGAGCATGGGGCTCGGTTTGCTGCACGGCGGTGCACTGGCGCGAGGTGCCATGACGACGGGCGGCACAGAAAGCATCTTCCTCGCGGTGAAGGCTGCACGCGACCAGGCGCGCCAGCGTCGGCCAGGCATCGGCTTGCCACGCATTGTGATGGCGGAAAGCGCGCATCCGGCGTTTGACAAGGCTGCACACTTCATGGGACTGGAGGCGGTGCGCACGCCGTTGCGGGCGGACTTCACCGCCGATCCCGAGGCCATCGGGAGGGCCATCACACCCAATACCGTGATGATCGTTGGTTCGGCCCCCGCGTTTCCACATGGCGTTGTGGATCCGATCGGCGAGATCGCCTCCATTGCCAGCGCGCAGGGCATCTGGATGCACGTCGATGCCTGTGTGGGCGGATACTTTGCGCCGTTTGCCCGGCAGCTCGGCGTGCAATTGCCGGATTGGGACTTCACCGTTCCGGGGGTGACCTCGATATCGGCCGATCTCCACAAGTATGGCTACGCGGCCAAGGGCGCTTCGACGCTGTTCTTCCGGGACGCCGATGGGTTCGCGGGCATGGGTTGGTATTTCGACAAATGGCCTCGCGGCCAGTACTTCACCAACACGCTCGTCGGTACCCGCGCCGGGGGCGCCATTGCAGCGGCGTGGGCCGTCATGAACTATCTCGGCGAGGAAGGGTATCGGCGAATTGCCAGGCGCGTGCTGGCGACGCGCTTGAAGTTGCAGGCCGGTGCTGCCGACCTGGGTCTCGCGACGTTCGGCGACCCGCAACTCTCTATCCTGGCCTATGGCTCGCCGGAGCATGACTTCGCGGCCATTGGCGCGGAGTTGTCAAGGCGCGGCTGGGTACCTGGCTATGTCACCAGTCCCGATGGATTGCATCACATGCTCAACCTGACACATGAACCGGTCGTGGGCCAATACCTGGACGACCTGGCTGCGTCCCTGGAGACTGCGAGAAAAGCCGCTTCTGGGCGCGTGGTACGAAGCGGACTGACCGCTCGGTACTGAGTCGACGATGCGGCCTTCGATAGCCATTCACGCGCTCGCAATCAACGTGGTGCCGGTCGCCGCCAGCAAGCCGTCGACCGCCCATTTAGCCATCATTGACAGCGTCGCGAGGATGCGTCTCGAGCACCGGTATCTTCGAGTCGCCCACCGTGTACAACCCTGCCTCCTGTACCAGCACCACCTGTGCTGGCACCCGTAGCGGCAGGCAGCCGGTCATTGCCAAGTCATGACTGTCCTGGCAACCGGCCAGCGCGCCAAGGCTCGGGGCGAAGATGAAGTACAGGGAACACCTGACACTCGACCACTGGGCGCGCACTGAAAGGGCTGAGCTTCTCACCATTGGCTCAATGTGTCGCAACTGGCATGAGCCGTTAATAGGACAACCGCGCTCAGGTAAATCGAATCTCGGCAGTGAAACGATGCGTCCGGTTGCGCGGTACGCAGAGCGGAATCGCGCCGAGCGGCGGCATTTGCTAACTGCGCCTCGGCCCCAGCAGGAGCTCGATCAAAAACGGTCCGGACCGAGTCAATGCCGAGGCAAGCAAATCGTTCAGTTCTTCCATGCTGGCTGCAGAGGCCGCCTCTACGCCGAAGCCATTGGCCAACTTGACCCAATCCATTGCGGGATCGTCCAGCGAGAACATGCGCTCGGCGCTTGCCCCTGGGGTCAGTCCCATGCGCCGCGTTTCATTGAAGAGGATTTCATAGCTTCGGTTCGAGAACACGATGGTCGTGACGTCGAGCCGCTCGCGGGCTTGGGTCCAGAGCGCCTGCACGGAATAGAGCCCCGAGCCGTCGGCTTGCAAGGTGATGACGCGTCGCCGGGGTGCGGCAATGGCCGCTCCGATAGCCAAAGGCATGCCGCAGCCGATAGCGCCGCCGGTAAGCTGAAGCCAGTCGTGCCGTGGGGCGTGTTGCGTCGCAGCGAAGACGGAACGACCAAAGCTGATGCCCTCATCCACGACGATCGCGTCATGCGGGAGCAGGGCAGCCAAGGACTGGCCGAACGCATCTGGCGTGATCGGACCCTTGGCAACCTCGCGATGACCCGCGGCGCGGGGCATGGCGTTGGTGCCTTCGGGCTCTGCCCCCAGACGATTGCAGAGCATGTCCAGCGCCGCCTCCACATCGTCGCCCGGGCTGCCGAGGGCGATGAATTGCGTTCCTTCTGCCTCGGGTCCGCTCAATCCGTCGGGGCCGGCAAACGCAAAGACGGGCCGTCCGGCGCCTACCAGGACGATGGCCTCGATGTCTGCAAACATCGCCCGTGCCGGCGCCACTGCGTAAGGGACCCGGCCGATGGCGAGGCGGTCCCCGCCTCGCTCGACGCGCCGGATGAAGCTGTGCGCGAGCACCCGCGCACCGCTCTTCGCTCCAACCGCATGCGCCAGCCGCAGGCACCGTTCGTTCAACGCATCGTCACCGAGGATGATCGCGGTTCGCTTGCTTCCGCACAGCAAGTCGCGGGCAGCCTTGATCGCGTCTTCACCGACCACGTTGCGAGGAGGCGCGGGAGGAGAAATAGCGATCGGCCCGCCCGTCCCCCAGCAAACGTCGGAAGGGAGGATCAGCGTTGCGATTGCTCCTCCGCCAAATCGCGCCTGTGCGATGGCGGCAGCTGCATCGGCGCCTACTGTGAGCGATGAATTGCTGCGGCGCGTCCAGTTTGAAACCGTCTGGGCGAACGCTTCGGCATTCGACGCCAGCGGCGGATCGAGGTATCCATGAAACTGGGCTTGATCGCCGACGATGTTGACGATCGATGTACGTGCCTTGCGCGCGTTGTGAAGGTTGGCCAGCCCATTCGCGAGGCCGGGGCCGCAATGCAGGAGCGTGGCGGCGGTAGCGCCCGACATGCGTGCGAAACCGTCAGCAGCGCCCGTCGCTACGTTTTCCGCAAGTGCGAGCACGCAGCGCATGGCGGGTACGGCGTCCAGACCGTGAATGAAGTGCACTTCGCTCGTGCCTGGATTGCCGAAGCAGGTGGTGACGCCAGCCTGGACCAGCGTCTCGAGAAGGGTTTGCGCGCCGCTGGCGGGAGCCTGTTCCATGACGTGGTTCCTTCACTCAATCGAGTTTGAGCTTCAGCGTCGCGAAAGCTTCGCGCCAGGCCGTTGCGTCTTGGTCGATGAGTGCCTGAAAGCTGGATGGATCCAGCATCAGGGGCTGGGATCCGTCCCTGGTGATCAGTGCCGATACTTGGCTATCTGCCACTGCCGCTTGCACCGCGGCGTTGAGGGTCGAGACGATCTGCCGAGGCAGGCCGGAGGGTGCCACAAGCCCGTACCACACCGACAGCCCCAGCTCGGGAAATCCCTGCTCGTACACCGTCGGCACCTGCGGCGCGCTCGCAGCGCGAGATTTGCTCGTGACGGCCAATCCCTTGTATTCGCCTCCGGATACCCGATGAATGGAAGTCGGAATTCCGTCGAAGTACACCTGGATGTCCCCGCGCAGGAGCGCCGTGAGTGCCTGCCCCGCGCCCGTGTAATGCACCGAGACCATGGACTCGCCTGCGGCCTTGGAGAGCAGGGCGCCCAGCACATGGTTGGAGCTTCCGTTGCCGAGCGTGCCGTAATTCAGGACGCCCGGCCTGGTACGTGCCAAAGCTGCAAGATCCTTCAGGGAGTCGACCGGCAGATCCTTGGGGACGTCGAGCATGAAAGGCATCGACATGATGGCGGCGACCGGGACGAACTGTGAAGGCGTGTAGGGGAGCTGCTTCTGGACCAGAGGCACGATGCTCATCGTCGAGGAGGTCGCGAACAGAAGGTTGTATCCGTCTGCCGGTGCCTTCGCGACGGACACAGCGCCGACCACAGTCCCTGCGCCCGGCCTGTTTTCGATGATCACAGGCTGTCCGAGCCGTGCCTGAAGCTTGTCCGCCAGCACCCGGGCCACGAGGTCCGCCGAACCGCCGGCGGCATATGGGACAGTGAGCTTGATTGGTCGGTCGGGTTTCCAGTCGGCGGCGTGGACGGATGAGGCAACAACGGTTGCGAGCATCCAACAAAGCATCTTGCGGAGCGCCATTTCATTCTTTCCAATTGCTGTGCAGCAGGGCTGCTTACGAGTGAGTTGCCGTCCCGGTGAGGCCACGGCAGCGCGAGGCAGTCTCCTTCAGCTTTCTTGTTTCTTGGCTTCTCGTGGCCGGTAGTCAAACAGGGTCTTCTCTCTAGATGTGCGGTTGGTAACTTGGCCCTGCCGGTTGCCTGGCTGCCAATGAGTAAGTCACTGCGTAGCGGTCGGAAAGCAACTTCCCTGCGGTCACCGGTGCATATTTCGCACCCGCTCCCTCACAGCTCGGGATGCATTCCACAACGGCTTCGTAGTCGGGGATGCAGAAATAGGGAATCGACATCCGGTCTGCGGTCGCTGCAACCTCGGGCGGCGGATTGACGACGCGGTGCATCGTCGACAGGTATCGGTCGTTGGTCCAGCGCATCAGGATGTCGCCGATATTGACGACAAATGAATCCTCGACCTTGGGCACATCCACCCACGCACCGCGTGGCAACTGCACCTGGAGTCCGCCTGGCGCGTCATCGACTTTGAGGATGGTGATCGCGGTCGCATCCGTGTGGGCGGCAGCACGCTCCTCGCCTTCGCCCGGCAGCCCCTGAAGAGGCGGGTAGTGGTTGGCACGAAGGATGCTCATGTGTCGACGCACCCTGTCCCGGAAGTACGACGCCGGTACTTCCAGGGAGTGAGAGAAGATGTCCAGGATCACACCAGCCAGTTGCTCCATCGCAGCGTAATAAGACAGGAATGCGCCTTGAAACCCTGTTCGTTCGGCAGGCCAGAGGTTGGCGACACCATCGGCGACAGGCCCGATGGCAAAGCTTTCGAACAGCGAAGGCTTCAGCGCCGGATTTCTGTCCTTTCCCACTGTCTTCAAGCCGACCGGGGAATAACCACGCGGGTTGGTTCCGGAGGGCTTGACCACCTCCTGCTTGATCGCCTCCGACGATCTGAAGAAGGCATGGGCTTCGCGGTACAGGTCATTGACTGTTCCGGCGCCGACCCCATGGCCAGTCACAACGAGGAAGCCGACCTGCTCGCAGGCAGCCTGTACCTGGCGCGCCACCGCGTCCCTGCCCGCTGGCGATCCCTGGAGGAAGGGTTGAATGTCGATGACCGGAACATGGTCAAGAATCGGGATATGGGTCATGGTCGTCCGTCCGGGCTGAAAGGGTTCTGGCATGACAAAAATGCTATCCGTGCCGCGCCCGAAGGAGAACCAAGACTTTCTGAAGGCAAGCCGGAGTTATGCTGAATGCGCCCTCTCAACATCGATCACCTCCGGAGCCTGGTCACCATCGCCGACAGCGGCTCGATGGCCTCCGCAGGCAGATTGCTGCACCTGTCGCCTGCCGCTCTCAGCCTTCATGTGGCCGAACTCGAGCGCCGCATTGGAGGACGCCTTCTCGTACGCCACGCCCGCGGGGTGTCCCTCAACGCCGCGGGCCGTGGGCTGGTGGATCACGCGCGGCGGATCCTCACCCAATGCCTGGAAGCGGAAGAGGTTGCAAAGACCTTGGTGCGTGAGCGCTCGAAGCGAATCAAAGTCGCGGCGCTGACCTTCTTCATCCTGGAGATGCTGCCGCGCGTTGCAAGCGGCGACCACCGGTTGATCGACCCGAGCATGATCGACTTCGTCGTCACCGAAGCACCCTCAGCCCTGCAGATGCTTTACGCCGACGATGTGGATCTGGCCATCGTGACGAAGCCGCCCCAGCTTCCGAGTGAGGATTTCGCACTGATCGCGCTGTGTACGCTCCCCCTGGCGGCATTTGCACCGGTCGGCTGGCATATCCCCGGGCGCGTCGGACCCGCGATCTTCGTGGACCGTCCGCTTATCTGCCCGGATACCAGTACGGCGTCGCACGAGGTCGCCATGCGCTGGCTGGGCCGCGGTGCCGAGCAACCTGCAGAGTTCACCGTCAATTTTCATTCCGCCATCCTCCGGCTGGTCGCGGAAGGCCTGGGGTTCGCCCTGCTGCCTCACACGCCCAAGTTGCTGGGAGAGAGCCAGGTGTCGGTCTCCGTTCTCGAAGACGGCCCCTCGATGGATGTGTATGCCGTCTACCGTCGAGACGCACTCGATAAAACGCCGTTGAGGCAAGTCATCGACGCGGTTACGGCGGTGGGGCGTCAGATCACGGTCCGGTGACCATCGAACTGAGCCTTCGGATTGCACGCCTCCGCACTACGGCGCGGCGGCGTGATCGAGTGCAGAGTTCAAGACGGAACGCCTTGAAACCAAGCGTAGACCGACCTAGGGTGCCGTTTGAAAGCCTCGCCTGCATTCACCTTGATCGCGTCATGCGGCGCTTCGCCGAAGTTGCTGGCCGAGCAGTGCGCGATCCTTGTCGCTTGGCCATCGGGGTCGGTGTGGACGACCAGTCCCACATGGCCAAAGTCTTCCCCGCTGCCCGGTTCGGGTTTGGGATAGACGACGAGGCAGCCTTCGACGGCGCGATCGATCTTTCGAAAACGCAATCCCGCACCGGTCGCGTCCTCCCAGATGCTGTCGGTGTTGATCCAGAGGTCGCGGCCGTCGGGGAGGGCGAGCTTGCGTGAAATCCCCAGCGCCCAGCACACGTAACCCGAACAGTCGCAGGCCGGCGCGACGAGGTCCGGATCGTCCACGTTCAAGCCTGCGGCCACCGCCAAAGGCCGGAGCGCCGCCTGCTGGTCGAGCGGCAGGCGGGGCCATTCGCGGCCAACGGCCAGCGCCTCGGCCGGAGAAACGGCGTCCGGGCAGAGGCCACCGGTGCCGGCCCAGTACAGCGTGCCCCGGCCCACCATCGACAGGGCGCGCGCCAGAACTTCCTCCACAGTCGTCATAGCAACTCCTGGTCAAGTCTCGAGACGTTACGCCAGGAGGGCAGCTCCGGCCATCGCGTGTTGACGCGATGGCCGATGCACCACAGGCAGGTCAAAATCATCTATCGTCGTCGCCAGGAGGAAAGATGCCGACCAGGGTGCTGATCGTCGAAGACGAGCCGGAATTCATGCGCCGATTCTCCAATGCGGTGCTGAACGATCCGTCGCTGAGTCTGGTGGCAGCCGTCAGTACGGGGCAGGCGGGAATGGCCATGCTCGACCTGCAGACGCCGGACGTGCTCCTGGTGGATCTCGGACTGCCGGACATCAATGGCGTGGACGTGATCGATCACGCGGCGCGACACCATCCAGCCTGCGACGTACTGGTGGTCACCATGTTTGCCGACGACGACCATGTGGTCACCTCGATCGAAGCCGGTGCCAGCGGCTATCTGCTGAAGGACGCCTCGGCCGAGCGGATCGCGGCCAGCATCCACGAGTTGCGCTCCGGCGGTGCGCCCATCAGTCCGAGCATCGCGCGGCGGGTGCTGGAACGGTTTCGCTCCAGAGCCGTGCCCGCAACGGACGCTGGCTCGCCACCACAGCCCGAACCCTCGCTTCTCACGCCGCGCGAAGCGGAGCTGCTGCGAATGGTCGCGAAGGGCTTCACGTTCGAGACCATCGGCACTTTGCTCGACATTTCGCCGCACACCGTGGTAGCCCATGTCAAGAAGATCTACCGCAAGCTGTCCGTGCATTCGCGCAGCGAGGCGGTCTACGAAGCCAGCCAGCTGGGCTTGCTGTGAGCCGGCGCGACAACTTCTCCTTCTTCCTGAATTGTCTTCGGTGGACCATCGCCGCAATGGCGATCGGATCATGGGCGGGCGCTGCGTGGTCGTCGCCGGTGGAATTCAGCCACATGCAGAGAATGGCCTCGACCGCCTCCACACCACCGGGCGATCACGATGGCCCGGCCCCATGGACCGATGTGACGTTGCCGGATGCGGTGGCCTCGGGCGATTCGCCAGTGGGCTCCCTGTGGTACCGGGGGGACTTCGATCGGGCGCCCGACGCCGACAGTCGTGCGCAATGGGCGGTGTGCCTGCCGTTTCTCTATGAAGGCGGCGAGATCTGGATCAACGGGATGTTCGCGGGCAGCGTGCCGGAGGGTTCGCCCACGCTGCAGGTGCGCTGGGAGCGGCCGCACCTGATCACGATACCGGCCGGGCTGCTTCGACCTGGCCGCAACCAGATCGCGATCCGTGCGGCTGCCGTCACGGATCAGACCATCCAGCACTTTCCGCGGGTCCTGGTCGGGCCGGAGGCCGAGCTGCGGCCACGCGCCGACCGCCGCACCTTCTGGGTCCGCACCATGCCCCAGGTGACTGTGGTCGTGTGCCTGCTGGTGTCGGGATTCGTCCTGTTCATCTATTGGCGTCGCCGCAGCGAAGTGCTTTACGGGCTGTTCGGCCTGGCGAGTGCGCTGTGGGGCGTGCGGACGATGACTTTCATCATCGAGCGCATGCCGACCGAGAGCTGGAACCTGTGGCGCATCGCCTACCACTCCGCGACGGGTGGATTCGTCGTCGTGCTGGCGTTGTTCGCCATGCGCTTCGCCGGAATCTTCCGGCCGAGCGCCGAAAGAATCCTGGTGGCCTATTGGCTCGCCGGCCCGCTCTGGCTGTGGTGGGCGGGCCCTGGCGACGAAGCCATGGTGAACCGGCTCTGGACAGCGGGTTTGATCCCGATCGGCTTGGCGATCCTGTGGGTGTCCGGCTGGGCGATGTGGCGCCAGCGCACGGTTGCGGCGGCGATCATGCCGGTCACGTTGGTCATCGCGGTTCTGACCGGTGTGCACGACTACATGCTGGCCTGGAATCCTGGTGCGCTGGCGCACTTCCTGCCAGAGGCATGGGGCGGACAGCGCATCTTTCTGCTGCACTATGGCGCCAACCTGGTGTTGCTCGGCATGGGCGGACTGTTGACGAACCGGTTCATCCAGGCGCTCTCGTCGCTCGAGTTGGCCAACGCGAGTCTTGCCGAACTCAACGAAACACTGGAGTCCCGGGTCGCACAGCGCGAACGGCGTCTGGCCGAGAATTTCGCTCGCATGGCCGAGCTGCAGCGCGAACATGTCGCCGCGCAGGAGAGGCAATTGATCATGCGCGAAATCCACGATGGCCTCGGCTCGCGCCTGTTCACTTCGCTGCTGAGGGTGGAGCGTGGCGACATGAGCGGCACACAGATCGCCGACGCCTTGCGTGACTGCATCGCAGACATGCGGCTGTCTCTCGAAGTCCTTGCGCCCGACGACGACTTCCAGGCGGCGCTGGGCAACTTCCTGTTCCGCTGGCAGACCCAGATGAGGGAGGCTCAGGTGATGCCCAGCTGGGCGATCGACGTCCCGGAGGGGGCATTGAACCTGTCGCGCCAAACTGCGCTGCAACTCCTGCGCATCGCCCAGGAAGCATTGACCAACGTGCTCAAGCATGCGGGTGCGAAGAACGTGCGCATTGACCTGCGCCAGCGCGGCGAACGCCTGGAGCTGGAGGTGGCCGATGATGGCCGCGGTGCGGACTTCTCCGAGCAGCGGCCGGGCCGCGGCATGAGCAACATGCGGGCGCGCGCCAGGCAGCTGGGCGGGGAGCTGGACGTGCGATCCGGGCCTGGCGGTACCAGATTGTCCCTGCACCTGCCACTCGCCAAACGCTCTATGGATGGTGATGTCGGCCACCGCCGCTGACCATCCCATCCCGTAGATACGCGACCGCCTGACGCCCTCGCGGCATTTGCGGCCGACGGCGTCCTTCCTAGAGTCGTGCAACTCCTTCGCGGAAGGAGATTCGTCACGAAAGGAGCGTCATGACGCAGCACATTTTCCGGCGCGATCGGATTCGCATTGCCGCTGTCGAAGCGGATAGGCGGGCCCGTCCCGACCGGGAGAATTCCGGGGGGCGAGCGCGATGATGCCGACGGTCACCATGCCCGCCGAAAGCAGCTGGATTGGCGCCATCGCCTGGTTGTATCTGGTCACGAACGCGACCCGCCTCGTGACGTACCTTCCGCAGATCATCGCGGTGTGGCGCTGCAACGATGGCGCGCACTCGGTTTCAGTGCTGACCTGGGGCTCCTGGGTGCTGTCGCAAGGGACGGCCATGCTGTACGGGATGGTCGTTCTGCGCGACCTGCCCTTCGTGCTGATCGCCGTCATCAACT
>CAIQMJ010000463.1 GCA_903872875.1 uncultured Variovorax sp. | reverse complement strand
TGCACTCGTTTTGAGCGCACTCACTGCCGCGTCGTTGTCGGCCCAGGCCGCCGATGAATTCGCGGTCACACCGGCGCAGATGCAGGGCCTGGGCATCACCGTGCAGCGCCTCGAGCAGCCGGCCAGCATCCAGGGCCAGGCCTACCCGGCGCGAGTCGTGCTGCCGCCGTCGCAGGAGCAGGTGGTCAGCGCCCCGCTCGCCGGGTTGGTGGACCGGGTGCTGGTCGGCGAAAACGACACCGTCAAGAGCGGCCAGCCGCTGCTGCGCCTGATCAGCCCCGAACTCGGCGAGCTGCAACTCAAGCTGCTGGAAGCGTCTTCGAAGAGCAGGCTCTCACAGAAGACGGCGCAGCGCGAGCGCATGCTGTTCACTGACGGCATCATCCCCGAGCGGCGTGTGCAGGAGGCTGAAGGCGCGGCCGAGGAAGATCGCGCCCGGGTGCAGCAGGCCGAGGCCGCGCTGCGGCTGGCCGGCGTGGACGCCACGAACGTCAGGAAGATCGCTGCCGGCGGCGCGCTGCAGGACGGCCTCACGGTGCACGCAAAAACCGCCGGCACGGTGCTGGCCCTCGACGTGAAGGCCGGCCAGCGGGTGGCGCAGGCCGACGCGCTGATGCGCTTGGCCGATACGCGCCAGTTGTGGCTCGACATCCAGCTGCCCGCCGACCGTCGGTCCCAGGTGGCGATCAAGGGTGGAGAGATCACGGTGGTCGGCCGCGACGCCACAGCGACCCCGATGAGCCTGGGGTCGATGGTGAGCGACAGTCAGACCGTCACGCTGCGCGCCCAAGTCACCCAGGGCGCGACCCTGCTTCGCCCCGGCGAATACGTGCAAGCCCAGGTGCCCTTCGCGGCAGGTTCGAGTAGCGAGAGCTGGCCGGTACCCGTGGCCTCGGTCGTGCGCCAGGGCGACAAGGCCTATGTCTTCGTGCGCACGCCCAAGGGCTTCCTCGCCCAGCAGGTCACGGTGCTCAACAGCGCCGGCGCGTCCGTGCAGGTGCAAGGCCCGTTGAAGGCCGGTCAGGACATCGCGGCGACTTCGGTGATCGCACTGAAGGCCGCCTGGCTCGGCAAGAGCGGGAGCAACTGATGCTGGCCCGCCTGGTTCAGTTCGCGCTGTCGCAGCGCCTGTTCGTCATGCTCGCCGCCGCCTTGCTGGCCGGTGCTGGCTGGTATTCGTTTCGAAATCTGCCGATCGATGCCTTCCCCGACGTGTCCAGCACGCAGGTCAAGATCATCATGAAGGCCCCGGGCATGACGCCCGAGGAGATCGAGAGCCGCATCGCGATCCCGATCGAGGTCGAGATGCTCGGCATCCCGCAGCAGCGCATCCTGCGCTCGGTCTCGAAGTACGGCCTGGTCGATGTGACCGTCGACTTCAACGACGGCACCGACATCTACTGGGCGCGCCAGCAGGTGGCCGAGCGGCTCTCGAACATCACCGCCGACCTGCCCACCGGCATCAGCGGCGGCATGGCGCCGATCACCACGCCGCTCGGCGAGATGTTCATGTTCACGATCGAAGCGGAAGGCATGTCGCTGGAAGAAAAGCGCAGCCTGCTCGACTGGGTGATCCGGCCTGCCTTGCGAGGGGTTGCCGGTGTCGCCGACGTGAACGCGCTCGGTGGCAAGGTGCACAGCTTCGAGGTCGTCCCGGACCCGGCCAAGCTGGCCGCCGTCGGCCTGTCCACCGCCAAGCTCAAGGCCGCCATCGAGTCGAACAACCGCAACGACGGCGCCGGCCGCCTCGGCGAAGGCGACGAGGTGCTGCTGGTGCGCAGCGAAGGCAGCGTGAAGACGCAGGACGACCTGCGCGCCATTGTCGTCGCCAGCAAGGACGGCCGCACCATCCGCCTCGCCGATGTCGCGATGGTGCGCGACGGGTCGGTGACGCGCTACGGCGTGGTCACACAGGACGGGCGCGGGGAGGCGGTCGAAGGCCTGGTGCTCGGCTTGGCCGGTGCCAATGCGCAGAAGGTCGTCGATGGTGTGACGAAGAAGCTCGTCGAGATCAAGCCGGCGCTGCCCAAGGGCGTCGAGTTGAAGGTGTTCTACAACCGCGCAGGCCTGGTCGAGAAGGCGGTCGGCACGGTCTCGAAGGCCTTGCTCGAAGCGACGTTGATCGTGCTCGTGCTGCTTGGTGCCTTTCTCGGCAACGTGCGCGCGGCCGTCGCCGTGGCCGTCGTGCTACCGTTGGCGGCGCTGGCCACCTTCATCATGATGCGACTGGCGGGCATGTCGGCCAACCTGATGAGCCTGGGCGGC
>CAIQMJ010000462.1 GCA_903872875.1 uncultured Variovorax sp. | reverse complement strand
CGTTGGCCCGCTCGGGCCGGTTCAGGGTGATGACGGCGACGCCGTCGCGACGGTCCAGCAGCACGGCGGAGGACATCGGTAGCCTTTCGATCGCCACTTCGGCGACATGCAGGCAGCGTAGGCAGCCCCCGCATGACCGTCTTGTGTCCAGGCGCTGAGGCGGCGCCGGCCGTCCCCCGGGGAAACACCCATCCCGGCGCCACGCCAGCGCCGGCGCCAACGCTTCAGATCGGCGAGATGCCGTGCCGCTTGTCGGGCCAGCCGCGGCTGGTCTTGCGCGGAAGGCAGCGCGCCAGCGTTGCCGCGATGACCGAGCGCGTGTCGCGCGGATCGATCACGTCGTCGATGCCGAAATGCTCCGCCGCATGCAGCGCACCCAGCTGCTCGCGGAAGCGCGCGATCAGCTCCTCGCGCTTCTGCGACGGGACGGGCGCCGCATTCACCTGCTTCTGGTAGGCCACATCCACTGCGCCCTCGACCGACATCGCGCAGATCTCCGCCGTCGGCCATGCCACGCACAGGTCGGCATCGAAGCTGCGGCCGCCGCACATGGCGATGTAGCCCAGCCCATACCCCTTGCGCAGAACGACCGACACGCGCGCAACGGTGGCCTGGCCCAGCTCGAACAGCAGCCGCGCGCTGCGCCGCGCCAGCGCCGTGTCTTCGGCCTGGCTGCCGACGAGGAAGCCGGGCAGATCGACGAGGTAGACGAGGGGCAGGCCGAACGAATCGCACACCGAGACGAAGTGCGCGCCCTTCTCGCAGGCCTTGGCGTCCAGCGTGCCGGCAAGGTGCAGCGGCTGGTTGGCGACGATGCCGACGGCCCGCCCTTCCAGCCTCGCAAAGCCAACGACAAGGTTCGGCGCGAAGCCGGGCTTGAGCTCGAAGAACGAAGCCTCGTCGACCACGCCGGCGATCACGCTGCGGATGTCATAGGGCTTGCGCGGGTTGTCGGGCATCACCTCGAGCAGGCCCGCCTCGGCCTGCTCGTCGGGTTCGCGCGAAGGCGCGGCGGGAACGGGCAGGCGTGCATTCGAGGGCATGTAGCCCAGGTAGGCCCGCACCAGCGCGATGGCTTCCGCATCGTCACCGGCGGCAATGTCGGCCAACCCGTTGCGGTCGGCCTGCACGGCGGCGCCGCCGATCGTCTCCTTGTCGGCAACCTCGCCCGTGGCGGCGGCCACCAGCGCCGGCCCGGCGATGCCCATGGTGGAAGTGCCGCGCACCATCACCACGAAGTCGCACAGCGCGGCGAAGTTCGACGGCCCGGCAAAGCCCGGCCCCATCACCACCGCCACGGTGGGCACCCAGCCCGACAACGCCACCGCCGTCTGGAAGTAGTGCGACCCCTGCGCGAAGTGGCGGCTGTCGAGCCCTTCCTGGATGCGGTGCCCACCACCGTCGAGCAGCATCACGAACGGGCAACCGTGTTCCAGCGCGTGCAGTGCCAGCCGCTCGACCTTGTATTCGCCGATGCGGCCGTTGGAACCGCCGAGCACGGTGAAGTCGAACGCACAGAGACAGACGGGGCGGCCGTCGATGCGGGCATGGCCCGTGATCACCCCATCGAACGGTGCCTTCAGCGACTCGGTGTCGAAGGTGTCGCGCTTCGGCTCGACCAGCGCGCCGATCTCGTGAAAGCTGCCGGGGTCGACCAGCAGCGCGATGCGCTCGCGTGCCGACAGCTTGCCGAGCGCATGCTGGCGCGCGACCGCCGTGGGCCGCGCCGCGTCGCCGAGGCTGTCCCTGCGGGCGATGAAATCGTCGAATGCCTGGCGTGTCGCGCCGTGGGGTTCGGTAGCGGTCTCGTTGCTCATCTCTTCCTTTGTGGCGCCGCCGGATCGGCCGTGCGGTCATAGGTCAGCGCGTTGATTCCCGCTTCGCGCAACTGCTGCTTGCGGATCTTCGCGGTGGGTGTCTTGGGTAGCTCGCTCATGAACTCGACATAGCGCGGCACCATGAAGTAAGGCAGGCGGTCGTCGAGAAAGGCGAGCAGCGCCGCGGCCCCGACGCCCTGCCCTTCGCGCAGGACGACGCAAGCCTTGATCTCGTCCTCGCTCGCATCGCTCGCGACCGCGATCACCGCGCATTCGAGCACCGCGGGATGCTCGTTGATCTCCGTCTCGACCTCGAAGCTCGACACGTTCTCGCCCCGTCGGCGCATCGCGTCCTTGATGCGATCGAGAAACACGAACTGGCCATCGGCCTCGCGCCGGAACGCGTCGCCGGTGTGCAGCCACTGGTTGCGCCAGGCATCGACGGTCGCCTGCGGCATGTCGTGGTAGCCGTCCATCACCATCCAGGGCTCGTTCGTGCGGATCACGAGTTCGCCCATCTCGCCGTCGGCGACGGGCCGGTCGTGGCTGTCGACCAACCGCACCTCGAAGTCCGGGCGCGGCCATCCGACCTTGCCCGGCTCGGCCCTGCCCACCGGTGCACGCAACACCGTGGAGCCTTCGGTCAGGCCATAGGCGGTGCACACCGCCTCGATCCCGAAGCGCGCCTTGAACTCGTCGATCTGCGCCATGACCGGCACCATCATCACGCGCCGCAGCGGATGCGTCGCGTCGTCGGCACGCGCGGGCTGCCGGAACAGGAAGTTCGCCATGGCGCCGAGCAGCATCGTGTAGGTACACCCGTGGCGGCGCACGTCGTCCCAGAACGTGGTGGCGGAGAAGCGCGGCAGCAGCACGTTGCTCCCGCCGGCGATGAGGTTGTTGTAGATGGCGGCCCATTGCCCGCCGATGTGGAACAGCGGCAGCGTGCACAGCGAGACATCGTCCGGGTCGGCCAGCCCCAGCACCTGCGGCGCCGCATAGCCGTAGGCATGGGCGTGCGTCACGCGAACGCCCTTCGATGGACCGGTGGTGCCCGACGTGTACATGATCCCGATCACGTCCCAGGGTTCGATGCGGGCGGCCGGCTCGCGCGGGCCGCGCATGGCGGCCCAGGGTTGCTGCCGGAACCGCCTGGCCAGCGTGACCTGGCCCGCTGCCGCGCCACGAACCACCACATGCTCGAGCCTCTCCAGCCTGTCGGCCACGGCATCGAGCAGCGGGACATAGGGCGCATCGATCACCATCACGCGGGCGCCGGAGTTGTTGATCACATGCGCAAGGATGGCCCCCTTGTAGGCCGTGTTGACCGGCACCTCGACACGCCCGGTGAGGGACAGCGCCCACCACGCGACCACGAAGTCGAGATGGTTGTCGAGCATGAGGAGCACCGGCTCCTGCCGCTGTACGTCGAGCCGCGCAAAGCCGGCGGCGAAGGCCAGAGCCTCTTCGTACAACGCCGAATAGCTCAGGCTCCGCTCGACATCGCGCACGGCCGTCTTGTCGGCGCGGTCGCGCAGATGCCCTTCGACCACCGCCGCGAGCGTGCGCTGCGCCAGTGGCGGAAGTCCGATGGAACCTTCGATCTTCTGGTTCATGAACATGTGCCTCGATCTGTTCAGGCATCGAGCGGGTTGGCCCCAATGCATCTGGCTATGACTGTCAGCCAATATTGCCGGACAATCCCCGATTGATCCAACGTGGTTTGCCCTAAGCGACAGCGTTTCCTGGCCGCAGGAACCCCCGGGAATCCGTTACGCTGGCAACCTGGCAACTCAACATCCGCACCGTGGAAGCTCGCATGAACGACATCGACAAGGCACCCGCATCCGGGGCCGCGCCAGCGAAGGGCAAGGCACCGGCGGGCAAGGCCCATCCGCGCAGCACGCCGGACCGGGTGGCCGATGCGATCAGCAAGGGCATCCTGATGCGCCGCTTCACGGTCGGGCAGCGCCTGATCGAGGCCGACCTGACACGCGACCTCGGCGTCAGCCGCAGCACGGTGCGCGAAGCGCTGCGCATCCTCGCGTCGAGCGGCGTCGTCGACCTGACGCCGCATCGCGGTGCGGTCATCCGCTCGCTCACGCGCGAAGACGCGACCAGTCTGCTGGGCGTGCTCGAAGTCCTGTCAGGCCTGGCGGCCCGGCTTGCCGCGGCCAACATCGGGATCGGCAACAACGCGCGGCGCTTCGAGGCGGCCGCACAGAAGCTCATCAGCGCCGAGACGCCCGAGGCGCTGGACCGCGTGCTCGACGAGCGCGCCAACTACTACAAGGTGATGTTCGAGATCGCCGCCAGCAGCGAACTCGACCGCGTGCTGCCGCAAGCCCGCGCCCACCTCTTCCGGGCGCAGTTCTATCACTCGCTGACGACCGCGGACCTTCGTTCGATGGTGGCGGAATACCGCGCGATCACCGAGGCGATCCTCGAAGGCGATCAGGAGAAGGCCGAGAAGCGCATGCGCCGGCATCTGCAGAAGTCCGGCGAGCGGACGCTGCCGCGGATGTCTGCGTTCAGCTTGAATTGACCGGCTGGCGTCAGAGCTTGGAGATCACGCCGTACCAGATGACCAGCAGCAGCCCGACGATGCCGACCATCAGGAGCGGCGTGCCCCACCGGGTGCCACGAACGGCAAAGCCGACGGTCATGATGCCGCCCGCGACGACGGCAGAGACAGCGGCCAGGGCAGGAGTGAATTCGATCATCGCCTCATGCTACGGGGCGTGGGGCGACGCGGGGTTGATCTGGCGCAATCGAGCCGGACCGGGCCGCCATCGGGCTTCTGCTTTCTCGATTACCGCGTTCATGTGATTTGCTGCGGGGGCTCGGGCACGGAGCATCGCAGTGGATCGACGCGCATGGCCGTACGTTTAGGGGCCTGTCCGAATGCTGGCGTTCAGCAGGCGCACAAGCTATAACAAACGATGGTGGGGATGCCCCGATCACCTCTCATTCCGCGGACGTATCCAACCGTCGCACATCACGGTAGTGCGTGCGGACAGCCCTGGCCAATGAACAATCTTCCAGACGAACTGACACTCCTGCCGGCCACGACCGAGACCGCCGGCCTCCACTCCCCCGCTGAACTCCAAGCGCCTGTCGCCATTGACGTGGAAGCGGATGGAACGCTTGGCTATGCGTCCATCCAGAACGCCATTCCGGTCGTGCGCTCGGTCTCGATCACCAACCACGGGGCGGAGCCTCTGGTCAACGTCGACGTGCTGCTGGCCTGCAACCCCCGCTTCGCCGAGAGCGCCAGGCTGCGCTTCGACCGGCTCGCGCCCGGCGAGACCCGGCGCATCTCGCCCGTGGACCTCCGCCCCGACCATGCGTATCTGGCCGCGCACCAGGAATCGGCGAGAGCATCGATCGACGTCACGGTGATGGCCGGCGGCGCGGAAGTCGCCAGCCTCGCGCGCCCGATCGAGTTGCTCGCTTACGACCAATGGGCCGGTACGCGGGCGCTGCCCGAGCTGCTCGCGGCGTTCTGCATGCCGAACAATCCGGCGATCGACGTGCTCATCGGCCGGGCCTCGAAGCTGCTCCGCGCGACGCACAGCGAGCTGTCGATGAGCGGCTACCAATCGAAGAGCCGGGACCATGTATGGAAGCAGGTGTCGGCCATCTACAGCACCATCGCCGCGGAAAATCTCCAGTACGCCGAGCCGCCAGCGTCTTTCGGCAGCGACGGCCAGAAGATCCGGACGCCGGACCGCATCCTGGAAGGCCGGGTCGCGACCTGCCTCGACCTCGCGATGCTGTTCGCCTCCGCTTTCGAGCAGGCCGGCTTGCGCCCCGTGGTGCTGCTCAAGGAAGGGCATGCATGGGTCGGCGTCTGGCTCCATCAGGCCCGCTTCGCGGACCCGCTGACCGACGACGTCCAGGCCGTTCGCAAGCGGGTCGACAGCGGCGAGTTCCTGGTCTTCGAGACCACCGGCGTGGCCCAGCACCACACGCATCGCCCGTCACTGCGGGCCGCGATGGAACAGGGCCTTGCGCATCTGAAGGAAGAAGGCACCTTCCGGTATGGCGTGGACATCCATCGCGCCCGCGAACTGCAGATCAAGCCGCTTCCTTCTCGCGGGGTCGAGCGTCCGCCGACCGAAGACAGCCCTGAAGAGAAACCTGCCGCGATCGAGCCCACGCCGCTGCTGCCCGACCTCGACACCGACGCATTGACCGCGCTGGACCTGTCGAACGACGACACCCCTGATGGCCGGCTCGCCAAATGGAAGTCGCGCCTGCTCGACCTGACGCTGCGCAACAAGCTGCTCAACTTCAAGCCGACGAAGGCCACCCTTCAGCTCGTCGCGCCGGACCTCACCGTGCTGGAAGACGCGCTGTCTGAAGGAAAGGACTTCAAGATCCGGCCCCTGCCGGCCCTGATGGAAGGTGCCGACCCGCGCATGGCGCAAGTCCACGCGAACCGCGGCAACGGCCGCAGCCCGCTCGACGACATGGCGCTGCAGGCCCTGGAGAACAAGGAACTGCTGGCCCGCGTGACGCAGGAAGCCCTGGATGGCCATCTGCTGGCCATCCACACGGCGGCGCGCACCGGCCTGGAGGAAGGCGGAGCCAACACGCTCTACCTCGCCATCGGCCTTTTGCAGTGGACCGAGGCCGAGAAGGCCGACGCCATCCACCGTGCGCCCATCCTGCTGATCCCCGTGACCTTGCAGCGTCAATCGGTTCGCTCGGGATTCAGGCTTGCGCGCCACGATGACGAGGCGATCGTCAACCCCACGCTCCTCCAACTCTTGAAGACGAACTTCGAGCTCCGCGTGGCCGGCCTGGACGCCATCCCGACGGACGAGAAAGGGATCGATGTCGCCCGCATCCTCCAGGCCTTCCGCCTCGCCGTCGCCGAGATCCCGAAATGGGAAGTGCTCGAACATGCGAACCTGGGCATCTTCTCGTTCACCAAATACCTGATGTGGAAGGACTTGCAGGACCGCACGGAGCAGTTGAAGGCCAACCGCGTCGTCAAGCACCTGATCGAGAACCCGGGACAGGTCTTCGTGCGCGACGACAAGGCGGGCGAGTTCGAGCGGCTCGACGAGTCGCACCGTCCGCAGGACATCTTCGCGCCGCTGCTGTCCGACTCGTCGCAATTGAAGGCGATCTGCGCGGTCGATGCGGGCCGCGACCTCGTCCTCGAAGGGCCGCCCGGCACAGGCAAGAGCCAGACGATCACCAACCTGATCGCGCATTGCCTGGGCAAGGGCAAGACCGTGCTGTTCGTGTCCGAGAAACTGGCCGCGCTGTCGGTGGTGCACCGCCGGCTCAACGACATCGGCCTGGGTCCGTTCTGCCTGGAGCTGCATTCGTCCAAGTCGAAGAAGACGGAGGTACTCCAGCAGCTCGCCAGTTCGCTGGACATGGCCGGCCAGCGCACGACCGAAGACTGGAACCGCGAGGCCGAACGGCTGTCGGGCCTGCGGCAGGAACTGAACGGCCTGGTGGGCGCGCTGCATCAGACCTATCCGAACGGACTGACGGTTTTCGAAGCCATCGGCACCTGCATCGCGAACGGCGCGAAGCTGCCGGCAGCCATGCCATGGACCGATGCGCTGACCCACAGCCGCGAAGCGCTCGACGCGCTGCGCGAAACCACGCGTCGCATCCAGGCGCTCGGCGGCGCGATCAGCGGCCTTCAAGGCCATCCGCTGAGCCTCATCGGCCGCGGTGATTGGTCGCCCGGCTGGAGCGACGAACTGCTGGTCGCTGCACAGGGATTGGCGCAGGCCATCTCGGTTTTCAGGACCCAGGTCGCGGCACTCGCCGAACAGATCGGCACCGGCGACGAAGGGTTGGGCATGGAGGCCTACGGCGTTCTGGATCAACTCGCGGATGCACTGCTCGCGGCGCCCAAGGTGCCGCAGGGGCTGGCGCGGCAGGCGCATGACCCGGTTGCGCGGGCTCGCGTGCAGGCGCTCGCGAAGCATGGCGCGGCACGCAACGAGGCCTGGCAACGCCTCGGCCCGGGCTGGACCGCGCAGCTGGCCAAGCTCAACGCGACCGAAGTCCTCGGCGAATGGTCGCAGGCGAACGCCACCTGGTGGCCGAAGTCCGTCTTCGCCAAGCGCGCCGTCACCGGCCGCCTGATGGGCTTTCGCGATGATCATCGGCGCCCTTCCCCCGACGACGTGCAGCGCATGCTCGCGCCGCTGGCCGAGGTCAATGAAGAAGACCAGTTCCTGCGCGCAGCCGAGCCGGAAGCGCAGGCGCTGCTCGACGAGGCATTCGACGGCCTGAAGACGGACTGG
>CAIQMJ010000461.1 GCA_903872875.1 uncultured Variovorax sp. | reverse complement strand
CAAGGTCTTCACCAACATCCACAGCACGGTGGTCGACCCGAAGAACTTCGACGAGAAGAGCTTCGTCGACTTCTACGGCGACAGCTGCATCATTCCTCCCAACAGCTTCGCGCTGGCGCGCACGGTCGAGTACTTCCGCATTCCGCGCAACGTGCTGACCATCTGCCTGGGCAAGAGCACCTATGCGCGCTGCGGAATCATCGTCAACGTGACGCCCTTCGAGCCCGAATGGGAAGGCTATGTCACGCTCGAATTCAGCAACACCACCCCGCTGCCCGCCCGGATCTATGCGGGCGAAGGCTGCGCCCAGGTGCTGTTCTTTGAGAGCGACAAGGACGACGTCTGCGAGGTCAGCTACAAGGACCGCGGCGGCAAGTACCAGGGCCAGCGCGGCGTCACCCTGCCGAAAGCCTGAGCCGCAGCTTCGCTTCGGTCCTACACCCGCTTGCGCTCGCCGGGCGGGGTTTCGCCAGAGGGTGGCGGCACCATCGCTGCATGTCGTGCACGGAGCACGAACTGGAGCGAAACATGGCGATCTACCGGTACCTGCGCGAAATGCATCCCTTACGTCTGGCGTTGCTCGCTGCATTGTTTGCGGTGGTCCTGGCGCAGGTGATCGCCATGGCGATGGTCGCGCAGTCGCAGGTTCAGCGCGCGGTCATGCGCGAGGCGATGGAGCGCAGCACGCGCACCGCTGGCGCCGCGCCGGTCATGTCAGTAGGCGTGGACGGATCCGAGCCTGGGGAAGGCTTCACTCAAGTCAGCTTCGCGGCGACGCGCTGAGCGTACGATCCCGTCATCGCCACCGGCGGTGGCATAGGAGCATGCGATGAGATGGGAAGGCAATGAGCAGTCCGACAACGTGGAGGATCGCCGCGGCGAGGGCGGTGGTGGCGGTGGCTTTGGCGGGCTGCCGATCGGCGGACGCAGTGTCGGCATCGGAACGGTGGCCGTCGCACTCATCGCCGGCTGGATCTTCGGCATCAATCCGCTCACGGTGCTGGGATTGCTCAGCGGCAGCGGGCCGGCGCCCCAGGTCCAGCAGGCACCAGCGCACAAGCCGCCGGCCAACGACCAGGAGGCCGCTTTCGTGTCGACCATCCTGCGCAACACGGAAGTCGTCTGGACCGGCATCTTCCAGCAGAACGGCGGCACCTACCATGCGCCGCGGCTCGTGCTGTTCCGCGGCCTCACCCAGACGGCCTGCGGGACCGGAGAATCGGCGATGGGCCCGTTCTACTGTCCCGGCGACAAGAAGGTCTACATCGACCTCGGCTTCTACGACACGCTCAAGAACCAGCTCGGTGCGCCGGGCGAGTTCGCACAGGCCTATGTGATCGCGCACGAGGTCGGACATCACGTCCAGGATGAACTCGGCATCACCGCCAAGGTGGACGGCATGCGCGGTCGCCTGAGCCAGACGCAGAACAACGCGATGAGCGTGCGCGTGGAATTGCAGGCGGATTGCTTTGCGGGCATCTGGGCGCATCACTCGCAGGAATCGAAGCAGTGGCTCGACCCGGGCGACATCGAATCTGCGATGAACGCGGCGCAGAAGATCGGTGACGACGCGCTGCAGCGCTCAGCCGGCCGGGCCGTGGTGCCAGACAGCTTCACCCATGGCTCCAGCGCGCAACGGCAGCGCTGGTTCAGTGCCGGCTACAAGACCGGCACCGTGCAGGCCTGCGACACCTTCAACGCCCGCTCGCTGTGACTTTCAGGCGGGTGTGTTGCTCCTGAATTCGTAGCAAAAAACCCCCGTCACGACAACGTCATCGCCTTTTTTTGCGGCGGTGCGACAATATCGGGCTTCATGACAAGCTCCTTCTCCAATCTTTCGCTGGCTGAACCGCTGGCGCGCGCCGTGGCCGAAATGGGCTACGAGAACATGACACCGATCCAGGAACAGGCCATCCCGGTCGTGTTGTCCGGGCAGGACGTCATGGGCGCAGCGCAGACCGGTACCGGCAAGACGGCCGCCTTTTCGCTGCCGCTGCTCCAGCGGATGCTGAAGCACGAAAACTCCTCCACGTCGCCTGCCCGCCATCCGGTGCGCGCGCTGGTGCTGCTGCCGACACGCGAACTGGCCGACCAGGTCGCCCAGCAGATCAAGTTGTACGCCAAGTACACCCAACTGCGCAGCATGGTCGTCTTCGGCGGCATGGACATGAAGCCGCAGACGCTGGAGCTCAAGAAGGGCGTCGAGGTGCTGGTCGCCACGCCGGGCCGCCTGCTGGACCACATCGAGGCCAAGAACGCCGTGCTGAACCAGGTCGAGTACGTGGTGCTCGACGAGGCCGACCGCATGCTCGACATCGGCTTCCTGCCCGACCTGCAGCGCATCCTTTCCTATCTGCCGAAGACCCGCACCACGCTGCTGTTCTCGGCCACTTTCTCGCCCGAAATCAAACGACTGGCCGGCAGCTACCTGCAGAACCCGGTCACGATCGAGGTCGCACGGCCGAACGAGACGGCATCGACCGTCGAACAGCATTTCTACGGTGTGGGCGACGACGACAAGCGGCGTGCACTCAAGCAGATCGTCCAGCAGCGGGGCATCACGCAGGCCTTCGTCTTCGTCAACAGCAAGCTGGGCTGTGCGCGGCTGGCACGTTCGCTCGAGCGCGAAGGCTTGCGCACGGCGGCGCTGCACGGCGACAAGAGCCAGGACGAACGCCTGAAGGCGCTCGAGGCCTTCAAGAAGGGCGAAGTCGACCTGCTGGTCTGTACCGACGTCGCCGCCCGCGGGCTCGACATCAAGGACGTGCCTGCCGTCTTCAACTTCGACATTCCGTTCAATGCGGAAGACTACGTGCACCGCATCGGCCGCACCGGGCGTGCAGGCGCATCCGGCCTGGCCGTGAGCTTTGCCAGCGGCGGAAACGACGTGCGCCTGGTGGCCGACATCGAGAAGCTGATCAAGGTCAAGATCGAGCTCGAAGCGGTGGAGTTCGAGGAGGACCGCCCGCGTGGTCGCATCAACGACGGACGCCGGCACTGGCGCGAGGAGGGCGAGGCCGGCGACGCACGCGATGTGGTCGACGCACCGCGCGAAGCCCGTCCCGATGTGCACGCATCACGCGGCGGCGGCCGTCCGCATCGCGCTCAGGCGCCGCGAGACCCGTTCTTCGAGCAACCCTATGAGGCGCCCGAGCGCGACGCCGCACCTGCATGGGAAGCGAGCACCAAGGCTGCGCCGGCACGGGGCATCTCGGCCAACATCAAGAGCAAGCGCAAGGTCGCGGCGCTGTTCAAGAGCGCCGAGCCCCACTGACCTTCTCGTAGGAGCCGACAGGCTCCGCGTCGGCAACCGCGGCCCAGCAGGATGCCGCCCGGCCTTCATGCAGCCAGTCCGTCTCGGCGCCCCAACACGGAGCGCCGGCATGGCATCGATTGTGCTGCGCGATTGCGCGCCCATCCTTATGATGGCGCCGGTCGCTCCCTGAAGTAACAAGCGGTTTCCATGGTCCAGCTCGCCCTGCGTCGTCCATATACCTTCATCGTCATGGCGATGCTGATCGTGCTGGCGACGCCGTTCGTGCTGTTGCGGATGGCGACCGACATCTTCCCGGAGATCAACATCCCGGTGGTCAGCGTCATCTGGAACTACACCGGCCTGCCGGCGCAGGAGATGGGCCAGCGCATTTCCGGGCAGGTCGAGCGGGGCATGACCACCACGGTGAGCGACATCGAGCACATCGAGTCGCAGTCGCTGGCCGGCGTGTCGATCATCAAGGTGTTCTTCCAGCCCACGGCGAACATCCAGATGGCGATCTCCCAGGTCGTGGCCTCCATGCAGGCGCAGGTGCGGCAGCTGCCGCCGGGCATCACGCCGCCGCTGGTCATCAAGTACTCGGCCTCCAGCGTGCCGGTGATCCAGCTGGCGCTGTCCAGCCCGACGCGCTCCGAGAACTCCCTGTTCGACGCCACCGTCAACCAGCTGCGGCCGCAGCTCATCACGGTGCCGGGCGCCGCCATTCCGTTCCCCTACGGCGGCAAGAGCCGGCTGATTTCGGTCGACCTCGACACGCAGGCGCTGCAGGCGCGCGGCCTGTCTCCGGCCGATGTCGTGAATGCGGTCAACACGCAGAACCTGATCCTCCCGTCGGGCACGGCCAAGTTCGGCGCCACCGAATACAACGTCAAGCTGAACGGTTCCCCCGATGCCATCGCCGGGCTGAACGACCTGCCGGTGCGCACCGTGAACGGGGCCACCACCTACCTGCGCGACGTGGCTTACGTGCGCGACGGCTTCTCGCCGCAGACCAACGTGGTGCGCCAGGACGGCGTGCGCGGCGTGCTGCTGTCGGTGCTGAAGAACGGCGGGGCGTCCACACTGGACATCGTCGCGAACATCCGCGCGATGCTGCCGATCGCCGCGCAGACGATGCCCGACGACATCAAGATCACGCCGCTGTTCGACCAGTCGGTGTTCGTCAAGGCGGCCGTCAAGGGTGTGGTGTTCGAGGCCATCCTCGCCGCCGCGCTCACGGCGGCGATGGTGCTGGTGTTCCTGGGCAACTGGCGCAGCACGCTGATCATCGGCCTGACGATCCCGCTGTCGATCCTGGCGTCGATCCTGGTGCTGTTCGCACTGGGCGAAACGCTCAACCTCATGACGCTGGGCGGGCTCGCGCTGTCGGTGGGCATCCTGGTCGACCAGGCGATCGTGACCATCGAGAACATCGAGCGGCACCTGCACATGGGCACGCCGCTGAAGGATGCGATCGAGGTCGGAGCCGGCGAGATCGGCTCGGCTGCATTCGTCTCCACGCTGTGCATCTGCATCGTGTTCGTGCCGATGTTCTT
>CAIQMJ010000460.1 GCA_903872875.1 uncultured Variovorax sp. | reverse complement strand
CGATCTAGCGGCGCCGTGACGTCCATGAAGCCGATCGACATCGCGACGGGCGCGGCCAGCACGCCCCAGTTGAGCGCAGCCAGCGCCGCGATCAGCAGCACGACGGCCAGCAGGACACCTGTTCTCAGACCCATGGGAATCTCCTCGAAGTGACATCAAGGACCGCTTGTACCCCATGTGCAGGCGCACCCATGTCGGACACCGTGCGCCGGCCGAGCCGGCGCCACGCCCGGTGCGTCAATAAGCCTGGCCGAGCTGATCCAGGATTGCCGGGTTCTCGAGCGTCGACGTGTCCTGCGTGATCGCTTCGCCCTTGGCCAGGCTGCGCAGCAGGCGCCGCATGATCTTGCCACTGCGCGTCTTCGGCAGGTTCTCGCCGAAGCGGATGTCGCGCGGTTTGGCGATCGGGCCGATTTCCTTGGCGACCCAGGCGCGCAGTTCGGCTGCGATCTGCTTGGCCTCTTGGTCGCTGGTGGGCCGGCCGCGCTTCAGCACGACGAAGGCGCAGACCGCTTCTCCGGTCACATCGTCGGGCCGGCCGACCACAGCGGCCTCGGCCACCAGATCGGTCTTCGAGACCAGCGCCGATTCGATCTCCATCGTTCCGAGCCGGTGGCCCGAGACGTTCAGCACGTCATCGATGCGGCCGGTGATGCGAAAGTAGCCGCGGTCCTCGCTGCGCACCGCGCCGTCCCCGGCCAGGTAGATCGTGCCGCCCATCTCCTCGGGGAAGTAGCTCTTCTTGAAGCGCTCCGGATCGTTCCAGATGGTGCGGATCATCGACGGCCACGGCCGCTTGATGACCAGCATGCCGCCCGCGCCGTTGGGCAGGTCCTTGCCGGTTTCGTCCACGATCGCGGCCATGATTCCCGGCAGCGGCAGCGTGCAGGAGCCCGGCACCAGCGGCGTTGCGCCCGGCAGCGGGGTGATCACATGGCCGCCGGTCTCGGTCTGCCAGAAGGTGTCGACGATCGGGCACTTCTCGTGGCCGATGTTCCGGTGGTACCACATCCAGGCTTCGGGGTTGATCGGCTCGCCGACCGAACCCAGGATGCGCAGGCTGGACAGGTCCCAGTTCTTCGGATGCACCTTCTCGTCGGACTCCGCGGCCTTGATGAGCGAGCGGATCGCGGTCGGCGCGGTGTAGAAGATCGACACCTTGTGCTTCTCGATCATCTGCCAGAAGCGACCGGCATGCGGAAAGGTCGGCACGCCTTCGAAGATGACCTGCGTGGCACCGGCCGCGAGCGGGCCGTAGGCGACGTAGGTGTGGCCGGTGATCCAGCCGATGTCGGCGGTGCACCAGAACACATCGTCCGGACGCAGGTCGAAGGTCCAGTCCATCGTGAGCTTGGCCCACAGCAGGTAGCCACCAGTCGCATGCTGCACGCCCTTTGGCTTGCCGGTGGAGCCCGAGGTGTAGAGGATGAACAGCGGATGCTCGGCATCGACCGGCTCCGGCGGGCATTCGTTGGCCTGGCCTTCGAGCGCCTCGATGACTTCGTCGAAGGTCTTGTCGCGGCCTTCGACGCGCTTCCAGTCGGTCAGCGTGCGCTCGTACACCAGCACGGTCTTGATCGATTCGCAGCCGCCGAGCGCGATGCCGTCGTCGACGATGGCCTTCAGCGGCAGCTCCTTGCCGCCGCGCAACTGGTAGTTGGCCGTGATGACTGCGACTGCGCCGGCATCGATGATGCGTTCCTGCAGCGCCTTGGCCGAGAAGCCGCCGAACACCACGCTGTGCGTGGCGCCGATGCGCGCGCAGGCCTGCATCGCGATCACGCCTTCGACGGTCATCGGCATGTAGATGATGACGCGGTCGCCCTTCCTGATGCCTTCGGCCTTCAGCGCATTCGCAAAATGCGACACGCGCAGCAGCAGCTGCTTGTAGGTGATCTCGGTGACCTCGCCGTCGTCGGCCTCGAAGATGATCGCGGTCTTGTTCTCGACCGGCGTGCCGATGTGCTTGTCCAGGCAGTTGGCCGAGGCGTTGAGCTGGCCGTCGTCGAACCACTTGTAGAACGGCGCATTCGACTCG
>CAIQMJ010000459.1 GCA_903872875.1 uncultured Variovorax sp. | reverse complement strand
GGTGCAGGATCGCGTGCTCGATGCCGCCGATGTACTGGTCCATCGGCATCCAGTAGTCGGCGCCCTGGGCGACCATCGCCTGGTCGTTCGTCGGGTCGCAGTAGCGCATGAAGTACCACGAGCTGTCGACGAAGGTGTCCATCGTGTCGGTCTCGCGCCGGGCCGGCTTGCCGCAGACCGGACAGACCACGCCGGCATGGAAGCCTTCGTGCTTGATCAGCGGGTTGCCCGAGCCGTCCGGCACGCAGTCGGTCGGCAGCACGACCGGGAGGTCCTTCTCGGGCACCGGCACGGCGCCGTGTTCGTCGCAGTGGATGATCGGGATCGGCGTGCCCCAGTAGCGCTGGCGGCTCACGCCCCAGTCGCGCAGGCGCCAGGTGGTCTGCAGCGCGCCCAGGCCCTTCTGCTCGAGCGTATGGGCCACGGCGGCCACGGCCTCCTTGAAGCGCATGCCGCTGAAGTTATCGGAGTTGATGGTCACGCTGCGCGTTCCGGACTCGTCTTTCAGGCCGTACCACTCCTGCCATTTGTGATAGTCGAAGTGCGGCTGGTCGTCGACCAGCACCACCTGGATGATCTCGATGCCGTACTTGTTGGCGAAGGCGAAGTCGCGCTCGTCATGCGCGGGCACGCCCATCACGGCACCGTCGCCGTAGCTCATCAGCACGTAGTTGCCGACCCAGACAGGCACCTGCTCCTCGGTGATCGGGTGCGTGACGCTCAGGCCGGTCGGCACGCCCTTCTTCTCCTGCGTGGCGAGTTCGGCCTCGGTCGTGCCACCGGCCTTGGCTTCGGCGATGAAGGCCGCAACCTTCGGATCGGACCTCGCCGCATGCTGGGCCAGCGGATGCTCCGGCGCCACGGCGCAGAAGGTGACGCCCATGATGGTGTCCGCGCGCGTGGTGAACACGTACATGCGGCCGTCCTGGATCGGCTGGCCGTCGTCGCCCCTGATGTCGTGCGTGAAGGCGAAGCGCACGCCTTCGCTCTTGCCGATCCAGTTCTCCTGCATCAGGCGCACGCGCTCGGGCCAGCCCGGCAGCTTGTGCTGGGTGTGCTCGAGCAGTTCCTCGGCGTAGTCGCTGATCTTCAGGTAGTAGCCGGGAATCTCGCGGCGCTCGACGGTGGCGCCGGTACGCCAGCCCTTGCCGTCGATCACCTGCTCGTTGGCCAGCACGGTCTGGTCGACCGGGTCCCAGTTGACGACCTGGGTCTTGCGGTAGGCGATGCCCTTCTCGAGCATCTTCACGAACAGCCACTGGTTCCACTTGTAGTAGCTCGGATCGCAGGTGGCGATCTCGCGGCTCCAGTCGATCGCCAGGCCCATGGCCTGGAGCTGGCCCTTCATGTAGGCGATGTTCTCGTAGGTCCACTTCGCCGGCGGCACGCCGTTCTTGAGCGCCGCGTTCTCGGCCGGCAGGCCGAAGGCGTCCCAGCCCATCGGCATCAGCACGTTGTAGCCCGACATGCGCAGGTAGCGCACCAGCATGTCGTTGATGGTGTAGTTGCGCACGTGGCCCATGTGCAGCTTGCCGCTGGGGTACGGCAGCATCGAGCACGCGTAATACTTCTTCTTAGGGTCGCCCTTTGCATTGCGCGCGTCTTCGGTCACGCGGTAGGCATCGGCGGCGCTCCAATGGGCCTGGGCGGCAGACTCGACGTCGGCGGGTTTGTAGCTGGGGTTCATGAGGCTTGAAAACTGCCCGGCGCCGGGTCGGCCGGGGGAAGGCGGATTATCGCGGCTCCGGCCGGCCCTGCCCGTGCCGTCGTGCGTTGGCCCGTTTTTCGCATGGGGTCCGGCGGTTCGAAAAAAGAGCTCAGAGGCACGCATGGACAGCAAGGACTGGTGGCGCGGCGCAGTGATCTACCAGATCTACCCGCGCAGCTTCATGGACAGCAACGGAGACGGCATCGGCGACCTGCCCGGCATCACGTCGCGGCTCGAACATGTCGCCGGACTGGGCGCCGACGCCATCTGGATCTCGCCCTTCTTCCGCTCGCCGATGAAGGATTTCGGCTACGACGTGTCCGACTACCGGTCGGTCGACCCGATCTTCGGCACGCTCGACGACTTCGACCGGTTGCTGGCGAAAGCACACGGCCTGGGGCTGAAGATCATCATCGACCAGGTGCTGTCGCACACCTCCGACCAGCACGCCTGGTTCGCCGAAAGCCGCGCGAGCCGCGACAACCCCAAGGCCGACTGGTACGTCTGGGCCGACGCGAAGGCCGACGGCACGCCGCCGACCAACTGGCTGTCGGTGTTCGGAGGGTCCGCCTGGCAATGGGATTCGCGCCGACGCCAGTACTACCTGCACAGCTTCCTGACCGAACAACCCGACCTCAACTTCCATTGCCCCGCCCTGCGCGAGGCGCTGCTGGGCGAGGTGCGCTTCTGGTGCGAGCGTGGCGTCGACGGCTTCCGCTTCGACGCCTGCAACCACCAGTTCCACGACGCGCAACTGCGCGACAACCCACCGGCGCAGCGGGAAGCGATCGACGGGGTCAGCACCGTGCGCGCCGACAACCCGTACGCGATGCAGCAGCACCTGTACGACAAGAGCCAGCCGGAGAACCTGCTCTTCCTCGAACGCCTGCGCGCCCTGCTCGACACGCACGACGCGGTCGCGCTGGGCGAAGTCGGCGACGAGAACGCGCCGCCGGTGATGGCGCAGTACACCGAACGCGGCAAGCGCCTGCACCTGGCCTACAGCTTCAGCCTGCTGACGGCCGAGAACAGCGCGCTGCACCTGCGCACCCAGGTCGAGACGCTCGACAAGGCGCTCGAGAAGACCGGCGGCTGGGGCTGCCTGGCAGTGTCGAACCACGACGTGCCGCGCGTGGCCACCCGCTGGAGCGGCGGCGACGCGGCCGACCACCGGCGCGACCGGCTCTGGCTGGCCGTGCTGCTGTCGCTGCGCGGAAGCGCCAGCATCTACCAGGGCGAGGAACTCGGCCTGCCCGAGGCCGACGTGCCCTTCGAACTCCTGCAGGACCCGTACGGCCGCGCCTTCTGGCCCGAATTCAAGGGCCGCGACGGCTGCCGCACGCCGATGCCCTGGCAGACCGACGGCCTGCACGGCGGCTTTTCGACCGGCGCGCCCTGGCTGCCGCTTGCGGACACGCACCGGCCGCTGGCGGTCGACCGCCAGACCGCCGACGAGCAGTCGATGCTGGCCTTCAGCCGCGCGCTGCTGGCCTGGCGCCGCGGCCAGCCGCTGCTGCGCACCGGCCGAATGCGCTTCTTCGATGCACCCGAGCCCCTGTTGTGGTTTGCGCGGGAGGATGACAAGGCATCGCTGCAGGCCGTGTTCAACTTGTCGGCGGAGCCGGCGTCGCTGACACTGGCAGAGCCGCTGGCGCCGTTGGCCGGGCACCTGTTCACCGGTGCGAAACAAGCCGGCGATACCCTGACCCTGCAACTGCCGCCGTATGGCGCTTATTTTGGAGAACCGCTGAGTGCTGCCTGAAGCCGAGGTCCGCGCCCTGATGCGCGCCGAGCATGGCGACCCCTTCGCCGCGCTGGGACCGCACCGGACGAGCGAGGGCTTGTGGGTGCGCGCGCTCCTGCCGGGCGCACGCCAGGTGGCGGTGGTGCATGCCGGCTCGGGCGACCCGCTCGCGCTGCTGACCCGCCAGGGCGATTCCGACCTGTTCGCCGGCCTGGTGCCCGCTGCGCCTGCGCGGCTCGGCTATAGGCTCAACGTGCGCTGGGAAAAGCACAGCACCGAGCTCGAGGACCCGTACCGCTTTCCGCCGGTGCTGGGCGACACCGACGTCTGGCTGCTGGCCGAAGGCACGCACCTGCGTCCCTGGGAACGGCTGGGTGCGCACCTGCGCGAATTCGAGGGCGTGCGCGGCGTGGCCTTCGCGGTCTGGGCGCCGAATGCGCGGCGCGTGTCGGTGGTGGGCGACTTCAACAACTGGGACGGCCGGCGCCACATGATGCGGCTGCGCCGCGGCTCCGGCGTCTGGGAGATCTTCGCGCCGCACGTGGCCGCGGGCGACAGCTACGAATTCGAGATCCTGTCCGCGCAGGGCGAGGTGCTGCGCAAGGCCGATCCGTTCGCGTTCTCGGCGCGGCTGCGGCCCGACACGGCTTGCGTGGTGCAGCCGCTGCCTCCACCCGTCAAGCTGCCGGCCGGCCGTGCCGCGGCGAATGCGCGCGGCGCGCCGATCAGCATCTACGAGGTGCATCTCGGTTCATGGCGCCGCAAGAACGGCCACGAATGGCTCGACTACCGCGAGCTGGCCGCCACGCTGGTGCCCTACGCGCGCGACCTCGGCTTCACCCATCTCGAACTGCTGCCGGTGAGCGAGCATCCGTTCGACGGCTCCTGGGGCTACCAGCCGATCGGGCTCTACGCGCCGACCTCGCGCTTCGGCTCGCCGGCCGACTTCCGCTTCTTCGTCCAGGCCGCACACGAGGCCGGGCTGGGCGTGATCCTGGACTGGGTACCGGCGCACTTCCCCGCCGACGCGCACGGGCTCGCCAGGTTCGACGGCACCGCGCTCTACGAATATGCCGATCCGCGCGAAGGCTTCCACAACGACTGGCAGACGCTGATCTTCAACTTCGCGCGCCGCGAGGTGCGCAACTACCTGGTCGGCAATGCGCTCTACTGGCTCGAGCGCTACGGCGTCGACGGGCTGCGCGTGGACGCCGTAGCGTCGATGCTCTACCGCGACTACAGCCGCAAGGACGGCGAGTGGGTGCCCAACGTGCATGGCGGCCGCGAGAACCTCGAGGCCATCGACTTCCTGCGCCGCATGAACCACGTCGTCGGCGTCGAGCGGCCGGGCACCATCACGATCGCCGAGGAGTCGACCAGCTTCCCCGGCGTGACGCGGCCGCCGGAAGACGGCGGCCTGGGCTTCCACTACAAATGGAACATGGGCTGGATGAACGACACGCTGGCCTACGCAGGTGTCGATCCGATCCACCGCAAGCACCACCACCAGAAGGTCACCTTCGGCCTGATGTACGCGCACACCGAGAACTTCATGCTGCCCTTCTCGCACGACGAGGTGGTGCACGGCAAGGGCTCGATGATCGGCCGCATGCCCGGCGACACGTGGCAGAAGTTCGCCGGGCTGCGCAACCTGTATGCCTACCAGTGGGCCTATCCGGGAAAGAAGCTGCTGTTCATGGGTGGCGAGTTCGCGCAGGTGGCCGAATGGAACGCCGACCGAAGCCTTGACTGGCACCTGCTGGAGCACGACGGCTCCCACCAGGGCATGCGTCGCCTGGTGCGCGACCTGAACAACGTCTACCGCCATTTCCCGGCACTGCACGAACTCGACTGCGAGCCGGGCGGGTTTCAATGGCTGGTGCACGACGACGTGGCGCAGTCGGTGTTCGCCTTCGTGCGGCGTGCGCGCGACGGCAGTTTCGTGGTCGCCGTGTGCAACTTCACGCCGATACCGCGCAAGGGCTACCGGCTGGGCGTGCCGGCGGAGGGCGAGTACCGGGAGTTGCTCAACACCGATGCGGTGGTCTACGGCGGCAGTGGCGTGGAAAACGGCCTGCTCGACAGCGAGCCCGTCAGCTGGCACGGCATGCCGCAGTCGCTGGTGATGGACCTGCCGCCGTTGGCGACGCTGATGTGGGTGCCGCTCTGATGGCGGCTGCGATGGCCACTGTGCGCAGGATGACCCCATGCTGACTTCAGGACTGCCCTTCCCGCTTGGCGCCACGGCGCGGCCGGACGGCATCAACTTCGCGCTCGCGGCGCCACACGCCAGCCGGGTCGAGCTCTGCGTGTTCGACGGCGCCGGGACCGGCGAGCAGCAGCGCATCGCCCTGCCGGCCTGCACCGACGGCGTCTGGCACGGCCACCTGGCCGGCGCCGGACCGGGCCTCGTGTACGGCTACCGGGTGCATGGTGCTTGGGCACCGCAGGATGGACAGCGCTTCAACCCGGCAAAGGTCGTGCTCGATCCGTATGCACGGGAGATCGTCGGCCGTTACGACGGCAGCGACCTGTACCTCGGCCATGTTCCCGGTGATCCGCCGCGGCGTGACGAGCGCGACAACGCCGCGGTTGCGCTGAAGGCGCGCGTGGCGCCGCCGCTCCTTGCGCCGTCTCCTGCGGCGCCTTCGATCGGCCGCCCGCGCGTCGCCGCCGGCGACCGGGTGCTGTACGAACTCCACGTGCGCGGCCAGACCCGGCGCCATCCCGATGTCGCGCCGGAACTGCGCGGCAGCTACGCCGGCCTGGCCGAGCCCGCGGTGCTCGACCACCTGCAGCGCCTGGGCATCACCACGCTGAGCCTGCTGCCGGTGCAGCACCGCGCCGACGAGGAACGCCTGCTGAAGATGGGCCTGTCCAATTACTGGGGCTACACCACCATCGGCTGGTTCGCGCCCGAGCTGCGCTACTGGAGCGGCCGCCCCGGCACCACGCCAGCGAGCGAATTCCGCGCGCTGGCCGACGCGGTCCATGCGCGCGGCATGGAGCTGGTGATCGACGTGGTCTACAACCACAGCGCGGAGACCGACGCGCTCGGGCCGACGCTGTCGATGCGCGGCATCGACAACGCGCTCTACTACCACCTGCCGCAAGACGACCGTTCCGCCTACGAGAACTGGACCGGCTGCGGCAACTGCCTGAACTTCGCCGAGCCGCGCGTGGTCCAGTTGGCGACCGACAGCCTGCGCTACTGGATGACCGAACTCGGCGTCGACGGCTTCCGCTTCGATCTCGCGACAGTGCTCGCGCGCCGCGAGGGCGGCGAGTTCGATCCGCGCGCGCCCTTTCTCGCCGCCGTCGCGCAGGACCCGCTGCTGTCGCGCGCACTGCTGATCGCCGAGCCCTGGGACATCGGACCCGGCGGCTACCGCGTCGGAGGTTTTCCGGCCGGCTGGCTCGAATGGAACGATCGCTTCCGCGACACGCAGCGCGCCTTCTGGCTGCACCGGCACGGCAGCGCAGGCGAATTCGCGCACCGCTTCCTCGCGTCGAGCGCGCAGTTCCACCACAGCGGACGCGCACCGACGGCCAGCGTCAACTTCGTCACGGCGCACGACGGCTTCACGCTGCGCGACGTCGTCAGCTACAACGAACGCCACAACCTCGCCAACGGCGAAGACAACCGCGATGGCAGCGGCAGCAACTGGAGCCGCAACTGCGGCGTCGAGGGCGACACCGACGACATCTCGGTCCAGGCCGAGCGCCATCAACTGCAACGCGTGCTGCTGGCCACGCTGCTGCTGTCGCAGGGCACGCCGATGCTGCTGGCCGGCGACGAGATCGGCCACACCCAGCAGGGCAACAACAACGCCTATTGCCAGGACAACGAGATCACCTGGCTCGACTGGGACCGCGCCGACACCGCGCTGTCGGACTTCGTGGCGCGCGCACTCTCGCTGCGGCGCGAGGCCGCGCCCCTGCGCAGCACGCGCTGGTGGCCCGCCGGTACGCAGGATGCAGGCGACAGCACCCTTCATTGGCTGACGCCGGAAGGCCATGCGATGGCAGCGGCCGATTGGGAACGCCGCGACCGGGCGGCACTCGCGATGCGCTTCGACGCACCGGCCGGCACCGATGCACCGGCGGCGAGCTGGCTGCTGCTGATCAATGCCGGCGCACAGGCGGTCGCGTTCGCCATGCCGCCGGGCCGCTGGCTGCGCCGGCTCGCCAGCGACGCCGCGCACGAGAGCGCCCACGAGCGCGCGCTGGGCGCCATCGAACCCCTCCAGCCAGCGACTCTCTGGCTCGCAAAAATGACGCCGGACGCCGCCCCCGGTGCTACGCTGGAATCCGACGACCGAGATCGCAAACGACCATGAAACGAGACGCCGAATGAAAGAGTCCATGACGACGCCCGAACCCCTGCAGGCCCATCAACTGGTCCGCCGCACCATTGCACTGGTGCTGGCGGGCGGACGCGGCTCCCGGCTCAAGCAGCTGACCGATCGACGGGCGAAGCCGGCGGTCTATTTCGGCGGCAAGTTCCGCATCATCGATTTCGCGCTGTCGAACTGCCTGAACTCGGGCATCCGGCGCATGGCGGTGGTCACGCAGTACAAGTCGCACTCGCTGATGCGCCACCTGCAGCGCGGCTGGAGTTTCCTGCGCGCCGAACTCAACGAGATGGTCGATGTGCTGCCCGCCCAGCAGCGCGTGGGTGACGAGCACTGGTACCGCGGCACGGCGGACGCCGTGTTCCAGAACCTGGACATCATC
>CAIQMJ010000458.1 GCA_903872875.1 uncultured Variovorax sp. | reverse complement strand
GGCCTCAGTTCGACGGCGCGTGAAACTCGGGCAGTTCGATCTTCACTTCCAGCACCTCGAGGTCGTCCTGGCGCTCCAGGTGGACCTTGATGTCGTCGGGATTGATCGACACGTACTTGGAGATCACGGCCAGCAGTTCGCGCTGCAGGTCGGGCAGGTAGTCCGGCCGTCTCTTGCCGCTGAGGGCGGAGCGCTCGTGCGCCAGGATGATCTGCAGACGCTCCTTTGCAACGCTCGCCGTGTTCTTCTTTTCGCCCAGGAGAAAGGAAAGGAAGGACATGGTCACTTGCTCCCGAAGATGCGCTTGAAGAAGCCCGGCTTCTCGGCGTCCACGAAACGCATCGGCCGCGTCTCGCCCAGGAAGCGGGCGACCACGTCGGTGTAGGCCTCGGACACGTCGGTGCCCTTGTCGTGGATCGCCGGCACACCCTGGTTGGAGGCGTGCAGCACGGTTTCGGATTCAGGAATCACACCGATCAATGGAATGCGCAGGATGTCCTGGATGTCTTCCAGCGACAGCATCTGCCCGCCGGCAACCCGGCTCGGGTTGTAGCGGGTGATCAGCAGGTGTTCCTTGATCGGCTCGCCGCCGGCCTTGGCGCGCTGCGTCTTGCTGCCCAGCATGCCGAGGATGCGGTCGGAGTCGCGCACCGACGAGACTTCGGGGTTGGTCACGACGAGCGCCTCGTCCGCGAAGTGCATCGCCATCATCGCGCCGGTCTCGATGCCGGCCGGCGAGTCGCAGACGATGTAGTCGAAGTCCATCGCGGCCAGGTCCTTCAGCACCTTCTCGACGCCGTCCTGCGTCAGCGCTTCCTTGTCGCGCGTCTGCGAGGCGGCGAGCACGAACAGGTTGTCGCACTGCTTGTCCTTGATCAGCGCCTGGTTCAGGTTGGCTTCTCCCTGGATCACGTTGATCAGGTCGTACACCACGCGGCGTTCGCAGCCCATGATCAGGTCGAGGTTGCGCAGGCCGACGTCGAAGTCGATCACGGCCGTCTTCTTGCCCGCCAGAGCGAGGCCCGACGCGAAGCTGGCGCTGGTCGTCGTCTTGCCGACGCCGCCCTTGCCCGAGGTCACCACCACAATTTTGGCCAGGGCCATTCCTTCTTCTTGGTACGTTGTTCAGTTATTGGTCTGCATGGTCTGCAGTTGCCCGAGGGCACATCATGCAATCGCATCCATCACGAGCTTCTGGCCGTCCAGGCGGATCTGCACCGACTTCCCGGCAAGCGTCGAGGGCAGGTCGACTTCCGACGTGCGGTAGATGCCGGCGATCGCCACCAGCTGCGCTTCCATGCAGGTGGTGAAGATCCGCGCATCGGTATTGCCGCGCGCGCCGGCGATCGCCTTGCCGCGCAGCGGCGCGTACACGTGCACGTTGCCGTCGGCGATCACTTCGGCGCCGAAGCTCACGACCGCCGTCACGATCACGTCGCCGCCGCGCGCATAGACCTGCTGGCCCGAGCGCAGCGGCTTGTCGATCAGCAGCGTGCCGTTGGCCGGCACCGGCACTTCGCGCACTACCTGCGGCGCCGGGCTGGCCGGCAGCGGCCGGGGGCCGGGGGCGGGCGCCGAGGGCAT
>CAIQMJ010000457.1 GCA_903872875.1 uncultured Variovorax sp. | reverse complement strand
GGCCCGGGGCGACCGCGAAAGGAGGTTCACGATTCGACGCCGGGCTGAGCACCCAACTGCATAGGGTGGGGAAATTTACTTCGGCCAATCTGGGGAAATATGCAGCGGCGTTGACACGGATTCCGCGCGGACCTTCATCGATGGTCTTCGTGGGTTGTGCGAAGCCGTGCGGCATTGCCCTGTACCGGTGATTGCGCGATTGCCCGGCTGGGCACTGGGAGGCGGGCTCGAACTGGCCGCCGCCTGCGACCTGCGTATCGCCTCCGATCGCGCGCACTTTGGAATGCCCGAGGTCAAGGTAGGCATTCCGTCCATCATTCACGCAGCTTTGCTGCCCCGGCTGCTGGGCCAAGCACGTGCAGGCTGGCTCTTGCTAACCGGAGAAAACATCGATGCGGCAAAGGCGCTGACCTGGTCGCTGGTGGACGCCGTGGTGCCACTTGATCGATTGGATGCAGAAGTGGCACACCAGGCCCGGCAATTTGCAAGCTATGGACCCAACGCACTGCGGCAGCAAAAGCGGCTGCTGCGAGAGTGGCAGGAGTCCAGCTTAGAAACTGCCATCGCGAACGGTGTGCATGAATTCGCTTCGGCATTTGCAACCGGCGAGCCCGCGCAATATATGGCTCCCTTTCTCGCCGGACGGTAGGTCGCTATCCAACAAAGCGGAATCTCTAGGCACTGATGAAGGACAACCGGTTCTCGTGGTGCCTCGCGACTTTGAAATCAAGATCACGGACCGCGGCAATGAACGAGTTTGAGACGATGCTCGAGGAAACTGCTGCTAGATCTCGTTTTCGAGGCCGGCCCTCGGCGACTTGCCTCTGGTCATTTTGATCGGGACGATCTTGATGAAAAAAGATGAATCGCCGTATCCGGTGGTCAAAACGCAGTTTGTGCTGAAGCCTAACGGTCAGGACGGTCGGGAATCAGAAGTACTGCCAAGCCAATGCCGCGTCTCCGATCTTTGTCGAACTCTGTTGGCTCGTGCAGAAGACGGTTGGTCTGGCCGAGCCGCTAAGGCAAGCGCTCGAGAGCTTTCAGGCAAAGATCAATGCCGCCTTCATGTACGGCTCGGTTGCCGAGAAGGGCGACACGGCGCACATCGACATCGACCTGGTGGTGCTGAGCGACGAACGCACCTATGGTGACGTTTCTCTAGCCTTGCGGGATGCCGGCCACACGCTGGGCCAGGAGGTCAACCCGACCATCCCGGCCCGCGCAGAATACCGCGGGCAAATCGCTGCACGGGAGTCGTTTCGGCGCCGTGACCTTGAACAGCGCGTGGTCTGGATCGTTGGGGGTAAAGGTGACATCGTCGTTTGAAAATCTCAGTGGACCGAGCAAGCCCGCTGTGAACGTCGCACGCATCATGGATGCGCGTGCGCTACACGGTCCGCACGAGGACAGACACGCGCTACAACCGCGGCGGCCGATCTGAAGCTGGCTCGTTCATTCGACGCGGGTGCTTCGCAAGTCCTGTTCGATCTGGCGATTGCGTCGTTGCGCCCAAGCGTCTCGCACAAAGGTGTAGTCGTCGAGCGCATCCTTGCGCACCTGATCCATGGGGAGCATCTGGGCACGGCCATCGACCATCTGCAGGATTTGAAGCTTGTCGGCCACGCCGGAGCTGTCGATCTGACCGATGGGTGATAGCGTG
>CAIQMJ010000456.1 GCA_903872875.1 uncultured Variovorax sp. | reverse complement strand
GCCGCTTGTAGCTCTTCACGTCGCGGAAGCTCTTGCGGTCGGCACCGCCGACGCCCAGATAGAACTCCTTGACGTCCTCGTTCTCGCGCAGGCTCGCTGCTTCGCCATCCATCACGATGCGGCCGTTCTCGAGGATGTAGCCGTAGTCGGCGAAGCGCAGCGCCATGCTCGTGTTCTGCTCGGCGAGCAGGAAGGTCACGCGTTCCTTTTCGTTCAGGTCCTTCACGATCGCGAAGACCTCCTCGACGATCTGCGGCGCCAGGCCCATCGAAGGCTCGTCGAGCAGCACCATCGTCGGGTTCGCCATCAGCGCACGGCCGATGGCGCACATCTGCTGCTCGCCGCCCGAGGTGTAGGCCGCCTGCGAGCCTCGGCGCGTCTTCAGCCGCGGGAAATAGGCGTAGACCTTCTCGAGCGTCTGCGCCACCGCGGCCTTGCCATCGGTGCGCGTGTAGGCGCCGGTCATGAGGTTGTCCTCGATCGTCAGGTGCGCGAAGCAGTGACGGCCCTCCATCACCTGCACCAGGCCGCGCTGCACCAGCGCCGACGGCGTGAGCGCCTCGATGCGCTCGCCGCGCAGCTCGATCGTGCCCTTGGTCACCGCGCCGCGTTCACCGGCGAGCAGGTTGCTCACCGCGCGCAGCGTGGTCGTCTTGCCCGCGCCGTTGCCGCCGAGCAGCGCGACGATGCCGCCTTCGGGCACCGTCAGCGACACGCCCTTGAGCACCAGGATCACGTGGTTGTAGATGACCTCGATGCCGTTGACGTTGAGGAGGATGTTGGGTTCGCTCATGGTGTGGTCCGAAGCATGTGAAAGGCCGTGGCCTGCGCCTGCCTTTCGCATGCCGGCTCTCGCGAGCCGGCCGGGGATCAGCAAGCTCTTGGCTTGATGTTCTTGTCCTTCGCGTACTTGTCCGCGTACTCCTTCACCAGCGGGTCGATGAAGCTCTTGTCGGACTGGTACCAGTCGGACTTGATTTCCCACTTCGCGCCATCCCACTGGACGATGCGGGCCCAGTCGTCACCCATGTGGTTGCTGCACGAGGTCTTCACCGGCCGCATGATCTCGCCGAAGCCCAGCGCCTTGAGCTTGTCGGCCGTGAGATTCAGATTCTCGAAGCCCCAGCGCACCTGCTCGGGCGTCATCGCCTTGCCCTTGCCGTACTTCTCCTGCGCGGCGCGGATCGCCTCGACCTGCAGCATCGAGATCATCATCCCGCGGGTGTGGGCCAGCGAGCCCACGCCGTCGGCCGAGCCGGTGCCCTGGCCCTTGTCGTAGACGAACTTCTTCAGGTCGTCCTGCACCTTGTCCTTGGCCGCGCTGTTGTGCAGCGTGATCGCGTTGTAGCCCTTGGCGCCGGTGCCGATGTCCTTCACGTCGTGGTCGGAACCGGCCCACCAGATCGCGTAGATCTTCTCGCGCGGATAACCGCTGGCCTGTGCCTCGCGGATGCCCGCGGGCGTCATCACGCCGGCCGACCAGAACAGCACGTAGTCGGGCTTCTGCTGGCGGATCTGCAGCCAGGTCGACTTCTGCTCCACGCCGGGCGGCGTGACCGGGAACAGCGACAGCTCGAAGCCTTGCGCCGCAGCGCGCTTCTGCAGCAGCGCGATCGGCTCCTTGCCATAGGGCGAGTCGTGGTAGACCAGCGCGATCTTCTTGCCCTTGAGGTTGCCTTTCTCCTTCTTGGCGATGTCCTGCATCATCACGTCGGCGGCGGTCCAGTAGGTGCCCAGCAACGGGAAGTTCCACTCGAACACCGTGCCGTCGGCCGACTGCGACAGGCCATAGCCAGGCGTCTCGACGACCACCTTGTCGACGATGGCCTTGTCGGTCACCGCGAAGGTGATGCCGGTCGATTGCGTGTCGAAGCCCGATGCGCCGGTGCCCTTGGTCTTCAGCCGCTCGTAGCACTCCACGCCCTTGGCTGCGTCGTAGGCGGTCTCGCATTCCTCGTAGGTCAGCTTGACGCCGTTGACGCCGCCGTCGCGCGCGTTCACCAGCTTCAGGTAGTCCTGCTTGCCGTCGGCCCATGGAATGCCGAGAGGTGCGAACTGGCCGGTGCGGTAGACCAGCAGCGGCACGAACTGCTCGGCCGGCTGGGCCGTGGCGACGGACGCTCCGCCCACCACGGATGCCACAGCCATGGCTGCGGCGACGATCTGCATTCTGAGTTTCATTCTCTTGTCTCCTAGTTGGTTCAGGTCACGGGAAGCGAATGGGATGTCTTCAATGCGGGAACGGCCAGAGCCGCAGCTTCTGGCGGGCCGTCGACCACAGCCGCGCCAGGCCGTGCGGCTCGACGATCAGGAAGAACACGATCAGCGCGCCGAAGATCATGTGTTCCAGGTGCGACGCGGTGGCGGTCGAGATCGACAGCCCGAGCCAGTGCGGCACGTAGTTCAGCAGCAGCGGCAGCAGCACGATGAAGGCGGCGCCGAAGAAGCATCCGGCGATCGAGCCGAGCCCGCCGATGATGATCATGAACAGCAGCTGGAACGACTTGTCGATGCCGAAGGCCGCCGGCTCCCAGGCGCCCAGGTGCACGAAGCCCCACAGCGCGCCTGCCACGCCGACGATGAAGCTGCTGACCGCAAAGGCCGTGAGCTTGGCGTAGACCGGACGGATGCCGATGACGGCCGCGGCCACGTCCATGTCGCGCATCGCCATCCATTCGCGGCCGATGGCGCCGCGCACCAGGTTCTTCGCGAGAAAGCCGAACACCACCACGAAGCACAGGCACAGCAGGTACTTCTGCACCGGTGTGCTGAACTCGTAGCCCAGCATCTGCAGCACCCGCACGCCGACCGAGCCGGAAGGCGAATCGTTGGTGACCCACTTCACGCGGTTGGTGAACCAGTCGATGAAGAACTGCGCGGCGAGCGTCGCGACCGCCAGGTACAGCCCGCGGATGCGCAGGCTCGGAATGCCGAACAGCACACCCAGCACCGTCGCCGCGAGCCCGCCGCCGAGGATCGACAGGATCAGCGGCATGCCCTCGATGCGCACCTGCAGGTTGTAGGCCGCGTAGGCGCCCACCGCCATGAAGGCGCCGGTCCCGAGCGAGATCTGGCCGCAGTAGCCGACCAGCACGTTCAGGCCGATGGCCGCGAGCGCGAGGATCAGAAAGGGGATCAGCACGGCGCGGAAGGTGTAGTCGCTGACCAGCATCGGCACCGCGACGAAGCAGATCGCCGCCAGCGCGAGCATGGCCCAGCGGTCCTGCGCGATCGGAAACAGCGCCAGGTCCGCGCGATAGCTG
>CAIQMJ010000455.1 GCA_903872875.1 uncultured Variovorax sp. | reverse complement strand
GCCTGCCGCTGATCGTGGTGCTGCTAGACAACGCCATGTACGGCACGATCCGCATGCACCAGGAGCGGCACTACCCCGGCCGCATCAGCGCCACGCAATTGAAGAATCCGGACTTCCGCGGCTATGCCGAGGTTTTCGGCGGCCATGGCGAGCGGGTGGAACGCACGGACGAATTCGCGCCGGCGCTGGCCCGGGCGCGCGCCAGCGGCAAGCCGGCGCTGCTGCACTGCCTGCTCGACCCCGAGGCGATCACGCCCGGCGGCACGCTGCAGGGCATCCGTGGGGCCGCACAGGCGGCGCAGGCTCAGCGCGATCCGCGGAGGTAGCGCGACCAGGGGCGCCTGGCGGCACCCGGGCCGGCCTGTTCGTCGACTCGCTCTTCGGCCTGGTGCAGCGCGGCGCGCACGCGCGCCTCGATGGCCAACGGTTCCATCGCCGCTTCGAGGCTGGTCGCGATCGCGGCCAGGTCGTCGTCGCCGTGTTCCGCCGCCCAAGCCCGCGCCAGGCGCACCAGTTCTGCCGCGTAGTCGACGTCGACTGCCATCCATTCGGTATCGGTCACGCGACCCGTCTTGCGGCGCAGCGCGACGTGCATGCGGGCCGCGATGGCGATGCGGTCGTTCTCCGTCATCGGCGCACCATGCCGGCAGGGAACAGCGCCTTGCCGGGCAAGGCCATCCATATCGCTCGCAGCGCTCGCCGCATCACCCGACCCCCTTTTGCATGTTTGGCATGGCGACTTGCACGAGCCGTGCCATTGGCGGCCGCAGCGATAGGGCCTGGCGACAGGTTTAGGCGTGATCGTGCCAGCGGGTAATCCCCGATGCACTGCAGCGGTGCACCGCCTACAGTCTCGTCACTCGCAGACGGCACAGCCCGTAGCGCGGGGGCCGAGGAGACTTATTTCGCAGAATCAGAACAGTTGGAACAGGCATCCGCAAGAGATGCTGTCATTCACAAAGCGCCGCCAGTCGGCGCTTTTTTTTGCCTGTCCGAATCATGCAAGTCCTTCTCACAGCAGCGTTTTCAGCCCGGTAAAGCTGCGGTGATCCGGATGCGACAATTTCCGGATGGAAATGCTGGTCGTCACATTCGCCTCGCTGCTTGCGGGTTTCATCGATTCGATCGTGGGAGGTGGCGGGCTGGTTCTGGTACCTGCGCTGTTCGCGGTTTTCCCCGGCGCACCGCCCGCCACGCTGCTGGGCACCAACAAGGCCGCCTCAGTCTGGGGCACGGCAGCCGCCGCCGTGCAGTTCGGCAGGCGGGTCGAACTTCGCTGGCACGCGCTGTTGCCGGCCGCCGCCCTGGGCTTCGCCGGATCGATGGCCGGCGCCTGGGCCGTCACGGTGTTTCCGGGAGACTTCCTGCGGCGTGCCCTGCCCTTCATCCTGGCGGCCGTGCTGGCCTACACCCTCGCGAAGAAGGACATGGGCCGCCACCATGCGCCGCGTTTCACGGGACGCCACGAAAAGCTCGCCGCCAGTGCGGTCGGACTTCTGATCGGCACCTACGACGGCTTCTTCGGCCCGGGGACGGGCAGCTTCTTCGTCTTTCTGTTCGTGCGCTGGCTGGGCTACGACTTCCTGAATGCCTCGGCCTCGGCCAAGCTGCTGAACACAGCGACGAATCTCGCGGCGCTGGTGCTGCTGGCGGCCAAGGGGCATGTGTGGTGGCACTACGCGCTGGTGATGGCGCTCGCCAACGTGCTGGGCAGTGTGCTTGGCACGCGTCTCGCACTGCGGCGCGGTGCGGGTTTCGTGCGCGCCGTCTTCATCGCCGTCGTGAGCGTGCTGATCCTGAGGACCGGCTACGACGCTTTCTTCAAATAGTGCTTCAAGGGGCCGGCGCTGGTGTGGCGGGCGGAGCCGGCCAGACGATCTCGCTGGCGACGCGCGGCGTACCGATGGGCGCGGTGGCCTTGCCTTGCTTGATAGCGGCCATGTCGGCTTCGCTCGGGTACTGGTTCATGAGCCAGTAGTCGAACACGCGGCGCGCCAGCGGTGCGGCCGCGCCGGCGCCCCAGCCCGCGTTCTCGACGATCACGGCGACGGCGATCTTCGGGTCGTTGGCAGGCGCGAAGCCCATGAACAGCGCGTGGTCGCGCTGATGTTCCTCGAGCGCCTTCGCGTTGTACTTGGTGTTCTGCGCCTGCGTCACTGCCTGCGCCGTGCCGGTCTTGCCGGCCGCGACATAGCCCGCGCCGGCGAACACGCCGCGCGCCGTGCCCGCGCTGATCACGCTCATCAGGCCTTCGCGCACGACGGCGACGTTGGCCGGGCTGAAACCGAGGTTCTCCGCAGGCGGCTGCGGTACCGGCGTGACCTGCCCACTGACGGTGTCGCGCGTTGCCAGCACCACGTGCGGCCGGTGCTTGATGCCGCCATCGGCAACGATCGACGCGGCCTGCGCGAGCTGCAGCATCGTGAAGTTGTTGTAGCCCTGGCCGATGCCCAGTGAGATGGTCTCGCCCGCGAACCACTTCTTCTGCTCGGGCCGCTTGTAGGTGTTGCGCTTCCATTCGGTGCTGGGGAGCACGCCGCGCAGCTCGCCGCCCAGGTCGATGCCGGTGATCTGGCCGAATCCCAGCGGCTTCATGAAGTCGTGGATCAGGTCCACGCCCATCTCGTTGGCCAGCGAGTAGAAGTAGACGTTGCTCGACAATTGGATGGCGCGGCGCATGTCGACGCCACCCAGGTTGCCTTCGGGGCTGCCGAAGCGGTGGCCGCCGAAGTTGAAGTAACCAGGGTCGTTCACCACCACGCTCGGGCCGCGCTTGCCGGTCTGCAGGGCTGCGAGCGCCATGAAGGGCTTGTAGGTCGAGCCCGGCGGGTAGCTGCCACGCAACGCGCGGTTCAGCAGCGGCTTGTCGAGCGATTCGCTCAGATCCTTCCAACTCTCGGTGTCGATGCCTTCGACGAACAGGTTGGGATCGAAGGTCGGCTTGCTGACGAACGCCAGCACCTCGCCGGTCCTCGGGTCGATCGCGACCAGCGCGCCGCGCCGGTTGCCGTACATCTCCTCCACCAGCTTCTGCAGCTTGATGTCGAGCGCCAGCATCACGGTGTTGCCGGGCGTCGCAGGGTGGCTGGCGAGCCGGCGCACGGCGCGGCCGCCCGCCGAGGTTTCCATCTGGTCGACGCCGGTCTGGCCGTGCAGCGTCTTCTCGTAGCTCTGCTCGACGCCGAGCTTGCCGATGTAGTCGGTGCCCTTGTAGTTGGCAAGGTCCTCGTCGTCCCAGTCCTCCATCGCGGCCTTCTCGCGCTGGTTGATCCGGCCGATGTAGCCAAGCACATGGCTGGCCGTCTCGCCGTTCGGGTAGTTGCGGAACAGCCTCGCCTTGATCTCGACGCCGGGGAAGCGATAGCGCTGCGCAGCGAAGCGGGCCACTTCCTCGTCGCTCAGGCGCGTGCGGATCGGGACCGAGTCGAAACTGCGCGAGTCCTCGCGCAGACGCTTGAAGCGCCGCCGGTCGCGCGGCGTGATCTCCACCACCTGGGTCAGGCTGTCGATCGTGCTTTCGACGTCGCCCGCCTTGGAGGGCGTGATCTCCAGCGTGTAGGCCGAATAGTTGGACGCGAGCACGATGCCGTTGCGATCGAGGATCAGCCCGCGATTGGGCACAACCGGCACGATGGCCGTGCGATTGCTCTCGGCCTGCTCGGCCAGGTCCTCGTGCCGCACCACCTGCAGGTAGACGAGGCGCGCACAGAGCAGGCCGAAGGCCGTCAGCACCACGAGGCCGATGGCGATCACGCGGCGCTTGAAGCGGGCGAGGTCGGCGGCAACGTTGCGGATTTCGGTCATGGCGGGAGCGAGGATAGGGCGGCCATCAGGCCCTTGCAAATGCGGCCCTCATCGGCGTTCGGGATCACAGCGGCCGGTTGGCGTCCGGTTCCGGCGTGCGGCGCTGCGGCGCAAGCAGCAGCAGCGTCGCGACCGGCCACAGCACCGTTTCGAGCAGGGGCGAGATCAGGATCGTCCAGCCCGGGAACACACCGCCGCCGACCATGCGGATCGCCAGCTCGATTGCGTGCGACAGCGCAAACAACGGAATCAGTTGCAGCGCCTGCAGGGCCACCGGATACCACAGCAGGCGGCGGTGCAGCGTGATCGCGCAGAAGCCCAGGGTGGTGTAGGACAAGGCGTGCTGGCCCAGCATGGCCGACTGGTGCACATCCATGCAAAGGCCGAACACGAAGGCCGCGCCGATGCCCACGCGGGTCGGCTGGTGCACGGCCCAGAAGACGATCACCAGCGCGAGCACATCGGGCGTCCATGCGCCACGGCCGAGCGGGACCATGTCGAGCAGCAATGCAGCGATCAGGCTGGCCCAGATGAAGAACGGACTGACGGGCAGCAGCAGCTGCTGTTGTCCCTGGCGCCTGATCATGGCGTGACCCTTTCCTTCCTGGCGTCGACCTTGGCTTCCGGTTTGTCGGACTTCTCCGTCTTGTCCGATCTGTCCGTCCTCCTCTTCGCCGGAGCGGGCGCCACCGGCGGCGCCACCGGGACCGGAGACGCCTTCGCAGGACCCACCGGCGTCAGGACGAGGACATAGCGCGCAGCCGTCACCTTCGCAAGCGGTGCGCAATAGATGCGCGCGAAGCCCGAATCGGCACGTCGCTCGATGCGCACGATCTTCGCGACCGGCAGGCCGGTCGGATAAACGCCATCGACGCCGCTGGTCGCGAGCAGATCGCCCTCCTGCAGATCCGAGTTCGCGGCCATGAAGCGCAGCTCCAACCCGCCGCCGTGTGCATTGGCATCGCCGAATGCCACGCTGCGCGCGCCGGTGCGCGTGTTCTGGACGGGGATGGCGAGGTCGCGATCGATCACGAGCGTGACCTCGCTGGAAAACGGCTGTACCTGCGTGACCTGGCCCAGCACGCCGTGCTCGTCGATCACCGGCGATCCCGCGGCCACGCCGTTGGCGATGCCCTGGTCGATCACGATCTTTCGGGTGTACGGATCGGCCGCGTCATAGAGCACCTCGGCGGCACGGCCGGGCGTCTGCGTCAGCTGCCGCAGTTCGAGCATCGATCGCAGCCGGGCGTTGTCCTGCGCCAGCGACTCGGCCTGGCCGGCGCGCTCCGCCTGCAGCGCAAGCGCCTTGCGTGCGTCGGCCTCACGGCGCTGGGCGAGTTGCAGGTCCTCGAAATAACGGCCGCCACCCACGAACATCTGCACCGGCTTGATGGCCAGCCATTGCACGGGATAGAGCACGGCGCCGATGGCCACACGCAGCGGCTGCACGATATGGAAGCGCGCGTCGGCCACCATCAGGAACAGGGCGAGCGCGCTGAACAGGATCAGCTTGCTGAGCGCCGAGGGTCCCTGGTTGAAAAGGGGTGGCGCCGTGCGGTCGAGCGTACCGAGTGGCATGAGCGAAGTGTGCCGTCAGAAGCCGATGAATACGAACAATGCCCCGAATCGCCCCTGTGCTTCCCTTCATGGGGTGCGGCGGAACCGGCTTGCCGGTCCGCCGACACCGCCCTTGGCAGGGGACGGGCGCGCGACTCGGAGTGCGCGCGAGCCTTTTATTCGCTGGTGAAGATGCTTCCCAGCCGGTCCATGCGCTCCAGCGCGATACCGCAACCGCGCACCACGCAGGTCAGCGGGTCCTCGGCCACCAGCACCGGCAGGCCGGTTTCTTCGGCCAGCAGCCGGTCCAGGTCGCGCAGCAGTGCGCCGCCGCCGGTCAGCATCATCCCGCGGTCGGCGATGTCGGCGCCGAGTTCCGGCGGTGTCTGCTCCAGCGCGTTCTTCACGGCCGAGACGATGTTGTTGAGCGGATCGGTCAGCGCTTCCAGCACTTCGTTGCTGCTGATGGTGAAGCTGCGCGGCACGCCTTCGCTGAGGTTGCGGCCCTTGACTTCCATCTCCTTGACCTCGGAGCCCGGGAAGGCCGAGCCGATGGTCTTCTTGATCACTTCGGCCGTCGGCTCGCCGATCAGCATGCCGTAGTTGCGGCGGATGTAGTTGATGATGGCCTCGTCGAAGCGGTCGCCGCCGACGCGGACACTGCCCTTGTAGACCATGCCGCCGAGCGAGATCACGCCCACTTCGGTGGTGCCGCCGCCGATGTCGACGACCATCGAGCCGGAGGCTTCCGATACCGGCAGGCCGGCACCGATGGCCGCGGCCATCGGCTCTTCGATCAGGTAGACCGAGGTCGCGCCAGCGGCTTCGGCCGCGTCCTTGATGGCGCGGCGCTCGACCTGGGTCGAGCCGCAGGGCACACAGATGATGATGCGCGGGCTCGGCGCGAGCATGGAGCGCGGATGCACCATCTTGATGAACTGCTTGATCATCTGCTCGGTGATCACGAAGTCGGCGATCACGCCGTCCTTCATCGGGCGGATGGCCTCGATGTTGCCCGGCACCTTGCCGAGCATGGCCTTGGCTTCACGGCCGACCGCCTGGATCACCTTCTTGCCGTGCGGACCGCCTTCGTGGCGGATTGCGACGACGGAGGGCTCGTCAAGGACGATGCCCTTGCCGCGCGCAAAAATCAGGGTGTTGGCGGTGCCGAGGTCGATCGCGAGGTCGGTAGAGAAGTACCGGCGGAAAGTACCGAACATTGCGGAATTCCTCTGGGGCACGCCATGCGCATCGGCATGGCGTCGCCCTTTTATCTGGGTCGTTTGACAGGGTGAATGGATCGTTTTTGCGGCAAAAGCCGGCGCGTTCGCGGGGGTTGCGGCAAAGGCGGGATAATACCTGAATCCCCCCCGGCTTCACCGTTCTGCCGCCCTCTTGGCGCGCTTTACACGCCGCTTTTCGACCCTGATCCTCCCATGTCCCTGACCTCCTCAGACATTGCCCGCATCGCGTCGCTCGCGCGGCTGCAACTGGCTCCCGACGAAAGCGAGCGCATGCTCGGCCAGATCAACGGCTTCTTCAATCTCGTCGAGACCATGCGATCGGTCGATACGGCCGGCGTCGAGCCGCTGGCGCACCCGGTCGCCGCCATCGAGGACATCACGCTGCGGCTGCGCGATGACATCGCCAGCGAACCGAACGACCGCGAGGCCAACCAGAAGAGCGCGCCCGCCGTGGACATGGGCCTGTTCCTCGTGCCGAAGGTGATCGAATGAACGCCGACCTGCACCAGCTGAGCGTGGCCGATCTGGCCCGGGCGCTCGCGGCCAAGGAGGTGTCGGCCGTCGAGGCCGCGGGCCATTTCCTCGGCCGCATCAAGGCGCACCAGTCGCTCGGCGCCTTCGTCGCCATCGACGAGGAAGCCACGCTGACCCAGGCGCGCCTGGCCGATGCGCGCATCGCCGCCGGCAACGCAGCCCCGCTGGCCGGCGTGCCGATCGCGCACAAGGACATCTTCGTCACCACCGACTTCCCGACCACGGCCGGCTCGCGCATGCTCGCCGGCTACCGCTCGCCGTTCGACGCGACCGTCGTGCGCAAGCTGGCCGAAGCCGGCACCGTGACGCTGGGCAAGCTCAGCTGCGACGAGTTCGCGATGGGTTCGGCCAACGAGAACGTGGCCGTGCCTGCTGTCGGCGGCGATGCCGTCGTGCCGGTGCGCAACCCCTGGGACACCGCGCGCATCCCGGGCGGCTCGTCGGGCGGCAGCGCTGCGGCCGTGGCCGCGCGCCTGGTGCCGGCCGCGACCGGCACCGACACCGGCGGCTCGATCCGCCAGCCGGCCTCGTTCTGCGGCGTGACCGGCATCAAGCCGACCTACGGCCGCGCCTCGCGCTACGGCATGGTCGCGTTCGCATCCAGCCTCGACCAGGCCGGCCCGATGGCACGTTCGGCCGAGGACTGCGCGTTGCTGCTGTCGGCGATCTGCGGTCCGGACCTCGACCGTGACTCGACCTCGCTCGACCGGCCAGCGGAGGACTTCTCGCGTTCGCTGAACGACTCGCTCGAGGGCCTGCGCATCGGGGTGCCCGAAGAATGGCTGAACTGGAACGATGACGAGATATCCACTAAGCAGCGCGTTTCTGATGGCACAACCCTTCAAATCACAGCCGCGCTGCAGGAGTACAAAAAGCTGGGCGCAACGCTGGTTCGAATCAACCTGCCGCGCACCGAGCTGTCGATCCCTGTGTACTACGTGCTGGCAGCAGCCGAAGCGTCAAGCAACCTGAGCCGCTTCGACGGCGTCAAGTTCGGCCACCGCGCCAAGGACTACCGCGACCTTGCCGAGATGTACGCGAAGACGCGCGCCGAAGGCTTTGGCGACGAGGTCAAGCGACGCATCATGATCGGCACCTACGTGCTGAGCCATGGGTATTACGACGCCTACTACCTGCAGGCGCAGAAAATCCGCAGCATGATTGCTGACGACTTTCAGCAAGCGTTCAAGCAGTGCGACGTCGTCGCAGGTCCGGTTGCACCGACAGTCGCGTGGAAGATCGGCGAGCACAGTGACGATCCTTTGGCTGATTACCTCGCAGACATCTTCACGCTACCCGCGTCGCTCGCCGGCTTGCCCGCGATGAGTTTGCCTGTCGGCGCCGGCGAGCACGCGATGCCCGTCGGCCTTCAGCTGATCGGCAACTATTTCGGCGAGGCGAAGCTGCTGAACGCTGCGCACCGCTTCCAGCAGGCGACCGACTGGCACACCCGCCAGCCCACCGGATTCTGAGACGATGAGCCAGCAAGACACCACCGAACAACTGCAGGCCGGCCGCCCCACGGGCCCGCTGGTGCGGGGCTACGAAGTCATCATCGGCTTCGAGACGCACGCGCAGCTTTCCACCGCATCGAAGATCTTCAGCCGCGCGCCCACGGCCTTCGGTGCCGAACCCAATACGCAGGCCTGCGCGGTCGACCTGGCGCTGCCCGGCACGCTGCCCGTGATGAACAAGGGCGCGGTCGAGCGCGCCATCAAACTCGGCCTCGCGCTGGGCTCGACCATCGCGCCGCGCAGCGTGTTCGCACGCAAGAACTACTTCTATCCCGACCTGCCGAAGGGCTACCAGATCAGCCAGTTCGAGATCCCGGTCGTGCAGGGCGGCTCGGTGAGCTTCTTCCTCGGCGAGGAACCGAAGACCGTGCGCCTGGTGCGCGCGCACCTGGAAGAGGATGCAGGCAAGTCGCTGCACGAGAACTTCATCGGCCAGTCGGGCATCGACCTGAACCGCGCGGGCACGCCGCTGTTGGAGATCGTGACCGAGCCCGACATGCGCTCCACCGCCGAGGCTGTGGCCTATGCGCGCGAGCTGCACAAGATCGTGACCTGGATCGGCATCTGCGACGGCAACATGCAGGAGGGCAGCTTCCGCTGCGACGCCAACGTGTCGGTGCGCAAGCCCGGCGACAGGCTGGGCACGCGCCGCGAGATCAAGAACCTGAACAGCTTCAAGTTCATGCAGCAGGCGATCGACTACGAGATCCGCTGGCAGATCGAGGAGATCGAGGACGGCCGCAAGATCCAGCAGGCGACCGTGCTGTTCGACCCCGACACCGGCGAGACGCGTGCGATGCGCACCAAGGAAGACGCCGCCGACTACCGCTACTTCCCCGACCCGGACCTGCCGCCGCTGGCGATCGCCGCCGACTGGATCGAGCGCGTGCGCGGCGAGATGCCCGAGCTGCCGCGCGCGATGGCCGAGCGCTACGTGACGACGCATGGCCTGTCGGCCTACGACGCGGCACAGCTCACGCAGAGCCTGGCGCTGGCGCACTACTTCGACAGCGCGGTGGCGGCCGGCGCAGCGCCCAAGCTCGCGAGCAACTGGATCACCGGCGAGATTGCGCGCCGGCTCAATGCGCAGGACATCTCGATTGCCGAGGCGCCCGTGAATGCCGCGCAGCTCGCGACGCTGGTCGCGCGCATCGGCGACGAGACGATCTCCAACAACGCGGCGCGACAAGTGTTCGACGCGCTCTGGACCGGCGACGGCAGCGATGTCGACGCAGTGATCGCCGCCAAGGGCCTGAAGCAGATGAGCGACACCGGCGCGCTCGAAGCCATCATCGACGGCGTGCTCGCGACCAACGAGAAGAACATCGCCGAATACCGCGCAGGCAAGGACAAGGCCTTCAACGCGCTGGTCGGCCAGGTCATGAAGGCCAGCCAGGGCAAGGCCAACCCGGCGCAGGTCAATGCACTGCTGAAGGCCAAGCTGGGTTGATTGCAGACGCCGAGTTGCCTACCTGACCGGTCGATTGATTGACGATCGATAGGGTCCGGCGGAGCAGCCGGCTCAGCGCGGCGCAGTCGCGCTGGTCCAGATCCGCATCAGCCGGGCGCTCTCCTCATCGAAGCGCTGGTTCACGCGCTTCTTCTCGGCCTCCTGCTCGCCGATGAAGCGCTTCTGCACCGACACGCTCTGCATGTTGTCGTCGAGCTTGCGACGCACCGACACCGGCGCCTTGCTCACGTCCTTCCTGTAGAACTCGAGTTCGTCGTCGATCTCGTGGCGCTCCTGCGCCAGTTCGCCGACGCGCACCTGCGCGGCATGCAGCACGGCATCGATGCGCGACAGCACGGCGGCGCGCTCGCGGTCGTGCGCAGCGGCGTCCGGGTACCGGATCAGCAGTGCGCGCTCGCGGCGCCGCGTCTCGTTCTGCTGCGCCACACGGCGCGCGGCCTGGCGCGCGCTCTCTTCGCGCTCGGTCAGTTCCCTGGGCGTGTAGCTCGGCGGAATGCGTCGGCGCGTGGTGCCGGCCGGGCCGAGCTCGCGCTGCTCGCGATCCAGGCATTCGGCCAGAGGACGGTCGGCCGTGAAGGTATGACCCTGCGCATCGATGCAGCTGTAGATCGCGCCCGGCGCGGGCGGCTGGGGCTGCGCATGCAGCAGCAGGCTGGCGCCCAGTGCGGCCACCAGCACGCCGGCACGGTTCACATTGCCGGGTGTCGCGGCCGGCGGGAGACGTCCAGGGCTCCGCATGCGCGCCCTGCCCGAACGCTCAGGCGGCGCCGTAGCGCCCGCGATAGGCCAGCACGCCATCGCGGTGCACCTGCAGCGCGGGGTCGGCCCGTTCGGACAGATAGCTCAGCAGGTCGTCCAGCGTGGCGATCGGCACCACCTGCATGCCCAGCTGGTTGCGCACGTACTGCACCGCGCTGTGGGCGACGTCGGCGCCGTTCTCGGTCGCCATCTCCTGCCGGTCGAGCGCGATCGCGACCGCATGCGGCGTGGCGCCCGCGGCGCGGATCGCCGCGATCGATTCCCGCACCGCGGTGCCGGCCGACATCACGTCGTCGACGATCAGCACGCGCCCGGCGAGCGGCGCGCCGACCAGCGAGCCGCCCTCGCCATGCGCCTTGGCTTCCTTGCGGTTGTAGGCAAAGGGCACGCTGCGGCCGCGCCGCGCAAGCTCGATCGCCACGGCCGCACCCAGCGGAATGCCCTTGTACGCGGGGCCGAAGATCATGTCGAATTCGAGGCCGCTGCCGATCAGCCGCTCTGCATAGAATTCGGCCAGCCGCAGCATCTTGGCGCCGTCGTCGAACAGTCCCGCGTTGAAGAAGTACGGGCTCAGGCGTCCGGCCTTGGTCTTGAATTCGCCGAAGCGCAGGACGCCCGATTCGATCGCGAACTGCACGAAGCGCTGGGCCAGGGCCTTGTCGGCGCCCGTCCGGGCCGGCGTCACCGCTGTCACTGCCGTCTCTGCGCCACCATTGCCATTGCCTCCACCATCTACAGCCATCGGGAATTCCTTGTGTTCAAACTGACCAGCCTCAACCTCAACGGCCTGCGTTCGGCCGCCACCAAGGGGGTGGCCGACTGGGTCGCCGAATCGGCGCCGGATTGTATTTGCATGCAGGAAATCCGCGTTCAGGCCAGCGACATCGAAGGCCGCTTCGAGGAGATGGCGGGCCTGAAGGGCCACTTCCACTTCGCCGAGAAGAAGGGCTACGCCGGCACCGCGATCTACACCAGGCACGCCCCCAGCGAGGTGGTCGTTGGTTGGGGCGACGCGGAGTTCGACGCCGAGGGCCGCTACCTCGAACTGCGCTTCGACACGCCCTCGCGCAAGCTGTCGATCATCAGTTGCTACTTTCCGAGCGGCTCGTCGGGCGAGGAACGCCAGGCCGCCAAGTTCCGGTTCCTCAAGGGCTTCTTCCCGCACCTGAATGCGCTGAAGAAGGAGCGCGAATTCATCCTGTGCGGCGACATCAACATCGCCCATCAGGAGATCGATCTGAAGAACTGGAAGGGCAACATGAAGAACAGCGGTTTCCTGCCAGAGGAACGCGCCTGGATGACGCGACTGCTCGATGCGGGTGCGGAAGGAGCCGGCCTGGTCGACGTCTACCGCAAGCTCAAGCCCGACACCACCGGCGAGGCCTACACCTGGTGGAGCAACCGCGGCCAGGCCTATGCGAAGAACGTGGGCTGGCGGCTGGACTATCACCTGGCCACGCCGGCACTGGGCGCGCTGGCGCGGCACGAGTCGATCTACAAGACGGTGAAGTTCTCGGACCATGCGCCGATCACGGTGGACTACGAGTTCACGCTGTGATCGATGCACTCCCCGTTCCGGGCTCCATGCTCGCAGCAGCCCCGCGTCGACAAGCCGCCTGCTTGTCCCGGGCCGGTGGCTGGCCGTACATCCGGGCGTATTCGCGGCTGAATTGCGAACTGCTTCCGTAGCCCACATCGGAGGCGACCTGGCTCAACGAGCGCCCCTCGGACAGCAGCAGCCGTCGCGCTTCGATCAAGCGGAGGTGCTTCTGGAACTGCAGCGGCGACATCGATGTGATTGCGCGGAAGTGCTGATGAAAGGCCGATCGGCTCATGCCGGCCGCGGCGGCAAGGCGCTCGACCGGCAGCGGTTGGGCATAGTCAGCTCGCAGAAGGGCCACGGCACGCGCAATGCGCCGGGCATGGCTGTCGGGAAGGCCCAGGTTCCGGACGGCGTTGCCCTGCCGCCCCGACAGGAGCCAATGATGGATTTCGCGGATCAACGCGTCCTCGAGCACTGCCAGCGAATGCGGGCGATCCAGCAGCGACACCAGCCGACGCAACGCGTCGCCGAGGTCTCGGTCCGCATGTGGCGAACTCGGCAACCCGACGTCATCGGGCGCGCCCATGACCAGATCGGTGATCACGGTGGGGTTCAGGTCCAACGCCATCGACAGGTACGGTTCGGCCACGCTCGCTTCGACGATCCGGCTCGCGGTCGGTACGTTGCCCGTGACGATCATGGTGTCGCCCGCACCATAGGACATCACGTGCCGTCCGATGGCCACCTGCTTGCGCCCTTGCAGCACCATGCACACCAGCGGCCGGACGACCGTGTGCTCGATCTCGCTGCGGGCCGTGCGCTGAACCAGGTACAGACCGGCGACCGGCGTCGTCGCCACACCATCGGCTGCACGATGGGTGCTGGTGTAGCGCAAGGTTGCCTGCCGCAGATCGTCGAACATGCCGCATTCTTGTTGCGAGGCCGAGTTCCGTAAAGCGAGCCTGGACGATTGGGCAAGGAGTCGCGACGTTCCGGCACGATGGGCGGCGGCTCACCACCTACATTGGCGCATCCGACAAGGAGATGCTCATGACCGACCGACCAACGCATGCCCACGCAGAGGGCCGCGCACCCCACTCCCACCGTCACCCCGGTGTGCAGGTGCTGGGAGACCAAGGCGCCGAAGGCCGCAAGGCCTTCTTCATCGAGATCGAGGCGCGTCCGGGCCAGGAAGACGCGGTGGTGCAGATGCTGCGCGACATCCGTGCGTGTGTCGAAGACGAGCCCGCTACCGGTCCCTGGTTCGCCGTACGGTTCTCGGCGACGCGCTTCGGCATCTTCGAGGCCTTTCCCGATCTGGCGGGACGGCAGGCGCATGTGGAAGGTGGCGGCGGCAAGATCTTTCGCGACGTCGAACGGATGAATGCCATCCTCGAGGGTGCGGCCCAGGTCCATCGGGTCGATGTGCTGATGAGCAAGGATCGCTTTTCGCATCTGTAGCCGCAGCCGGCCGGACTGCGGCGCGCCAGGCACCTCAGGCCAAGTCGAACACCACGTCCTGCGCCCCTTCCCACAGCACCTTCACGCCGAGCTTGCGCAGGTTCTCCTTGCCTTCCACGATCGTGAGGAAGTGGTTGCCGGCGAGCTGGCCCATCTTGCTGGCGAAGCTGCAGGCGCCGTAGGCCAGGATGATCTCTGTCTCGCTGTAGCCGCCGGGGTAGAACAGGATGTCGCCGACCGACGGATGGCTGGTGTGGTTCTCGAAACCGACCGGTGCGCCGTTGGCCTCGAGCTTGAACTCGCCGAGCGGCACCCAGCAGCCTTCGCCGCTCCAGCGCACGTGGATGAGCTTCTGCCGGTAGGGCAGCAGCTTCAGGAAAGCGGCCACCGTGAGCGGCGCATCGGGATGGGTTTCGGCGATGAAGTCGAAGCCGCCGGCGGTGATCTTGAGTCGGGTCATGGCGTACGTGGTCTGTCTGAGGGTCTTGAGAGTCTGGCGGGATCAGCCGCAGCAGCCACCGAAATGGCCGTGACGGTAAAAGGGCGCGAGGTCTTCGGCCAGGGCCTGCACGGTGCCGCGCCAGCCCTGATGGCCGGCATCGGCCGCGAGCGCCGCGCGCATGCGGCTGCGCAATTCTGCCTGCAGCGCGGGCTCGTCCACGCCGCACACGCGGCCGGCGTCGACGACCGTTCGGCCACCAGCGATCACCGTGTGGATGTGACGGCCATTGCCCCGCGCCAGCAGCAGGTCGAGCGGGTCGATGTCGTCGAACACGGCATCGTCGTCGAGCGCATCCCAGTCGAGCAGCACGATGTCGGCGGGCGCGCCGGGCGCGATGCGGCCACGCGAGGCGAAGCGCCACAGCTGCGCCGGCGTCATCGTCGTGTCGTAGCCCCAGCCGCGGTGCAGCGCATACGCCAGCCGCGCCTCGCGCAATGCATCGTCGTCCTCGTCGAAGGCCATGCCGTCCAGGCCCATCGCGACGCGGCAGCCCTGCCTCAGCATCTCGGCCAGCGGCGCGATGCCCGACTTCAGGCCGAGGTTCGAACTGGTGTTGACCGCGATCGTCACGCCGCGCCCGGCCAGCAGTGCCAGCTCGTCCGGCCGGGCCCAGGCGCAGTGGGCGAGCGTGAGCCGCGGGCTCAGCAGGCCGATCTCGTCGAGGAAACGCACGATGCCACCGGGATGCGCCGCATCGGCCCAGTCGCGCTGGTACCTCGTCTCGAGCAGGTGCATGTGCACCCGCCGGCCTGTGTCGGCCGATGCACGTGCAATGGCTTCGAGCAACGGCGTGCTGCACCACTGAACGGCCGTCGGCCCGTACTGCACGTCGACATGCGCACCATGACCGCTGGCATCGATCATCGCGGCGACCTCGTCGACCAGGGCGAGCTGCTGCGCCGGCGCGACCGGCTTCACGGCCAGCCGCTGCGCCACCGCATCGCGGATGCCCGGCCGCAGCGCGGCCAGCACCGTGGCGTCGTCGCCGTAGCCGATGCCGTTGCGGTCGCGCAGCGCGATCGCGAAGCCGATGCGCACGCCGACGTCGCGCGCGGCACGGGCCACCGCTGCCGCCTCGTCCACATAGGGCATGCCACCCTGAACGCGGGTGTAATGGACCATCAGGTCGACCACGCCGTTGCGCAGCGAACGCGAGAAGGACGTGGCCGCGCACAGGTACGGGTCCACGCCCGGCACCACGCCCAGAAAGGGCAGCCAGCTTTCCAGCGGCTGGTTGAAGGCGCCCAGCGTGGCGCTGCGGAAGGTGCGCGCATGGTCGTGCGCGTTGGCGAGCGCGGGCAGGGCAAGCCGGCGGCGGCCGGGCACCGCCTGCTGCAGCGGGGTGAGCGCGTCGATGCGGCCATCGGCAAGGGTGATGCGCACGTCGCGCTGCGCGGGCACCGCGCCGGGGTCGGCCAGCAGCCAGGCGCAGTCGATCGAGGTGTCGTGGATGGTCGTCATTTCAGCGCGATCTTGCACCCGGCCGGCGGCTTCGGCATGGGTCTTTGATGCCGTTCATGCACCGCCCGCGGCCAGGTCGGTCTTGCGCTGCG
>CAIQMJ010000454.1 GCA_903872875.1 uncultured Variovorax sp. | reverse complement strand
GATCGAACCCTTGTCGGTCACTTCGCCCCTGTCCAGCGCGGGCGGTTCGGCCACCAGGTGCGCGCGCGCGATGCGGTTGGCACTGCCGGTGGCGTTGGCTGCGAGTTCGTCCAGCACGCCCTGGAAATGCGCCTGCACCGGCGCGCTGGCGAGCACGTCCTGCATCGGCGCACCGGCGGGCAGGCCGGCGAGCTGGCGCACGGCCTGCGTCGGGAACACGAGGGCGCCGACTTCCTTCAGGTTGATGCCGGTCAGCACCACGTCCTGCACATAGGGCGCGCCGGCGGCGATCATCTTGGCGCGCAACGGGCCGACGCTCACGAAGGTGCCGGTGGCGAGCTTGAAGTCCTCGGCGATGCGGCCGTCGAAGCGCAGGCCACGGTGGATGTTCGACGGGTCGATCCAGGCGACGGCGTCGCCGGTCGAGAAGAAACCTTCGTCGTCGAAGGCCTCGCGCGTGGCGTCGGGCATGCGCCAGTAGCCGGGCGTGATGTTCGGGCCGCGGTAGCGCACTTCGGTCTTGCCGTCGGTCGGCACCAGCTTCAGCTGGATGCCGGCGGCCGGCAGGCCGAGGTCGCCCGAGGTCACGTGCGGGTCGGTGATGTACAGCGCGAAGGGCGACGACTCGGTCATGCCCAGGCCGGTGCCCATCACGATGCGCTCGCCGATCGCCGCTTCCTCGATGCGGTGCAGCGCGTCCCACACCGGTTGTGGCAGCGCGGCGCCGGCATAGAAGAACATCTTCACGCGCGACAGCAGCGTGTCGCGCAGCACGGTGTCGCTTTCCATTGCGTTCGCAATGGCCTCGAAACCCGTCGGCACGTTGAAGTACAGCGTGGGCGCGATCTCGCGCAGGTTGCGCAGCGTCTCGGCGATGCCGGCCGGCGTCGGCTTGCCGTCGTCGATGTAGAGCGTGCCGCCGTTGTAGAGCGCGATGCCCAGGTTGTGATTGCCGCCGAAGGTGTGGTTCCAAGGCAGCCAGTCGACCAGCACCGGCGGCTCGTCGCCGATGGCGGGGATCGACTGCAGCAGCTGCTGCTGGTTGGCGCACATCATGCGGTGCGTGTTGATCACGGCCTTCGGGTTCTTGGTGGAGCCCGAGGTGAAGAGGAACTTGGTGATCGTGCCCGGATGCGTGGCGCGCAGCGCCGCGTCGACCGCGTCGGTGGCCGGCGTGGCGAGCAGGTCGGCCCAGGGCGTGGTTGCGCGGCCGTCGATGCTGCCTTCGCCCAGCACCACCTCGACGTCGTCGCCCAGCGTGGCCAGGACCGCGCGGCCGTAGCGCCTGGCGTCGGCCGCGAACACCAGGCCCGGCGTCAGCGTGCCGAGCACATGGCGCAGCTTCTCGAAGTCCTGGCTGATCGTGGCGTAGGCCGGCGACACCGGGCAGTAGGCGACGCCCGCATGGAGGCAGCCCAGCGCGAGCAGCGCATGCTCGATGCTGTTCTCGCTCAGGATCGCGACCGGCCGCTCCTCGTTCAGGCCGCGGTCCAGCAGCGCCTGGCCGATGCGGCGCGCATGCTGCAGCGCCTGCGCGTAGCTCACGTGCTGCCAGTCGCCGGTACTGCCGTCGGGCAGGCGCTCGCGGCGTGCGACGAAGGTGCGATCGGGCGCCACCTCGGCCCAGTGCAGCAGCCGGTCGGTCAGCCGGTGCGCATAGGGCCCGAGCGGCTGCTCGGCCTCGAGGTACTGGGTGCCGCCGTCGCCGTCGCGCAGATGGGCGCGGGTGATGCCGAAGGCCAGCGGGCGGTAGCGCGGGGTCGTCGCCGCGTCGCTTGCAGCGGGCGGGGTCAGTGTGGTCGTCTCGCTCATCGTCATTCTCTGTTCGGCGTTCAGTCCTTGGAGACCTTGGCCGCGCGGCCTTCGAGGAAGGCGCGCACGCGCTCCTTGGCCTCGGGCGCGTTCTGCGCGATGCCGGCCATCAGCGCTTCGGTGAAGAAGCCGTGGTCGCTCGACTGCTCGGCGATCCGCGGCAGCGCATGCATCAGCGCGTAGTTGGTCAGTGGCGCGTTCTGGGCGATGCGCTTCGCGAGTTCGATGGCCTTGTCGAGCGCCGTGCCTTCGGGCACGAGGTACTGCGCGAAGCCGGCGCGTTCGCCGTCCTCGGCGTTGTAGACGCGGCCGGTCAGCATCATGTCGGTCATGCGGGCCACGCCGATCAGCTTGGGGATGCGCACCGAGCCGCCGCCGCCGACGAAGATGCCGCGCGAGCCTTCGGGCAGCGCGTAGAAGGTGGTGCTGTCGGCCACGCGGATGTGGCAGGCGCTCGCGAGCTCGAGTCCGCCACCGACCACCGCGCCGTGCAGCGCCGCGATCACCGGCACCGGACCGTTCTGCACGCGGTCGAGCGCGGCATGCCACATGCGCGAGTGGTACACGCCCTGGCCGGCGTCGCGCTCCTGCAGTTCGCTCAGGTCGAGCCCGGCGCAGAAGTGCGGACCTTCGCCGTCGACCACCGCCGCGCGCACGCTCGTCGGCAGGTTCTCGAAGGCGTCGCGCAGCGCCAGGATGAGGCCGTCGGACAGCGCATTGCGCTTGGCGCCGCGTGTCAGTCGAATGACGGCGATGTCGCCCTGGAGGTCGATGGAGATGTCGGGGTGGGTCATGATTGCGTTCCGTTCTGGCTTCGATTATGGTTATGGAAAATAACCAATTCAAGGCAAAACGAAGGCCTTGGCATGAGGGCTTACCCGCATCCCGCCACGTACCGCGGCATCACAGGAGACACGCATGGACTATGAGAATCTGATCGCCATCGACACCCACACGCATGCTGAAGTCAGCTGCTGGAACCCGTTCGACAACTACGGCGAGGAGTACGACCGCGCCGCCGACAAGTACTTCAAGGCGGGCCGCCGCCCGACCATCCAGGAAAGCGCCGACTACTACCGCGAACGCAAGATCGGGCTGGTGATGTTCATGGTCGACGCCGAGTCGAACATGGGCCGTCGCCGCATCCCGAACGAGGAGATCGCCGAGGCGGCGAAGAAGAACAGTGACATCATGATCGCCTTCGGCAGCATCGATCCGCACAAGGGAAAGATGGGTGCCCGGGAGGCGCGCCGGCTGATCGAGGAGCATGGCGTCAAGGGCTTCAAGTTCCATCCGACGGTGCAGGGCTACCACCCCTACGACAAGATGGCCTGGCCGATCTACGAGGTGATCGCCGAGTACGGCCTGCCGGCCGTGTTCCACACCGGCCACAGCGGCATCGGCTCGGGCATGCGCTGCGGCGGCGGGCTGCGGCTGGAGTACAGCAACCCGATGCACCTGGACGACGTCGCGATCGACTTCCCCGACATGCAGATCGTGATGGCGCACCCGAGCTTCCCGTGGCAGGACGAGGCGCTGAGCGTGGCCACGCACAAGCCGAACGTCTGGATCGACCTGTCGGGCTGGAGCCCCAAGTACTTCCCGAAGCAACTCGTGCAGTACGCCAACACGCTGCTGAAGGACCGAGTGCTGTTCGCGAGCGACTACCCGCTGATCACGCCCGACCGCTGGCTCAAGGACTTCCAGGACGCGGGCTTCAAGCCGGAAGTGATGCCCGGCATCCTGAAGGACAACGCGGTGCGGCTGTTGAGGCTGGCGGATCAGAAGAAGGCGGCGCCATCGGCGACGCCGACTGCGCCGGTCGCCTGACGGCTCTCGTATCGGACCGCATCAGTCCTGGCTCCGATCCCAGGTGGCGCCGAGCCGCTTCTGGCGTTCCTCGCGTTCGCGCGCCATCTGTTCCTGGAACTGCTGGCGGCCTTCCTTCGCGACCGCGATGAGCTTGGCGCGGTCCTTGTAGTGCGGATAGGCCTCGGCGGTGAGCTTCAGGTTGCGCTCGCGGAAGCGCATCACCTGCTCGCGGGCCTCGTGCGCCGGCCAGCCGAGCACTTCGAGCACCGAGCGCGCACTGCGCAGCGTGGACTCGAACACCTCGCGTTCGATGTGCTCGACACCCCTGTCACGCAGTTGGTAGAGATGGCTCACGTTGCGTGCGCGGGCGATGATCGCGGCCTGCGGGAAGTTTTCGCGCACGAGGTCGACGATTTCGAGCGACTGGTCGATGTCGTCCACCGCGACCACCACCGCCTTCGCATTGCCGGCGCCCGCGATGCGCAGCAGATCGAGCCGCGTGGCGTCGCCGTAGAACACGCGGAAGCCGAATTCGCGCAGGCCCTCGACCGTGTCCGGGTCGTGGTCGAGCACCGTCACCTTCAGCCCCTGGGCGCTGAGCACGCGGCCGACGATCTGGCCGTAGCGGCCGAAGCCGCAGATCACGACCTTCGCTTCCTGCTGCTCCGAGATTTCCTCGAGCCCGGACGACTTGCCCCGGCTGTAGCGCGGCAACACGTACTTGTCGATCACCACCAGCAGCAGCGGCGACACCAGCATCGACAGTGCCACGGCGCCGATCAGCAGCGACGACGTCGCAGGCGGCAGCACGTCGGGGCCGGCGGCCTGGAACACCACGAACGCAAACTCGCCGCCCTGCGCGAGCAGCAGCGTGAACACCGGCCGCTGCTGGAAGGGCACGTCCATCGCCATGCCGAGCCCGTAGATCACCGCGAACTTGAGCACGAGAAAGCCGACCACCACGGCCGCCATCAGCACCGGCTGGGCCATCAGCACGCCGAAGTCGATGGACATGCCCACCGCGATGAAGAACAGGCCGAGCAGCAGTCCCTTGAACGGCTCGATGTCGGTCTCGAGTTCGCGCCGGTACTCGCTCTCGGCCAGCAGGACGCCGGCCAGGAAGGCACCGAGCGCCATCGACAGGCCGACGAACTGCATCAGCGCAGCGATCGCGACCACCAGCAACAGCGCGGCGGCAGTGAAGATTTCGGGCGTGTTGCTGCGGGCGATCCAGCGCAGGACCGGCCGCAGCAGCAGCCGGCCGCCGAACACGATGCCGGCGATCACGCCGACGATCTTGGCGGCCTGCAGTGCGCGCGCCGCGCCGCTGATCGGCTCGTGCGCGCTGCCTTCGGCCAGCAGTGGCAGCAGGGCCAGGATCGGGATCGCCGCGACGTCCTGGAACAGCAGGATCGAGAAGCCCGCCTGGCCGCTGGCGGTCGGTAGAAGGTTGCGCTCGCCGAACACGTTGAGCGCGATCGCAGTGGATGACAGCGAAAGGCCGAGCGCCGCGACCAGCGCGACCTGCCAGCTCGCGCCGGCCAGCCAGCCGGCCAGGAACAGCACGGCGGCGCAGCCCAGCACCTGCGCCGAGCCCCAGCCGAAGATCGGCCGGCGCAGCGCCCACAGCCGGTCGGGCTCCAGTTCGAGGCCGACCAGAAACAGCATCAGCACCACGCCGAATTCGGCGAAGTGCAGCACTTCCTGCACGCTCGAAACCAGCCCCAGGCCCCAGGGCCCGATGGCGATGCCGGCGGCCAGGTAGCCGATGATCGATCCGAGTCCGAGTGCGCGCGACAGCGGCACCACGAGCACGGCGGCGCCGAGGTAGATCAGCGAGCTCGTGAGCCAGGCGGGTGCGTGTCCCATGTCAGATCTTTTCCGTGGCGTTGTGGTCGTGCAGTGCCTTCAGCAGCGCGTCCGCGGCCATCTCGCCATGCTGCCGCTCGGGCTGCTGCGGCCGGTCGACGGCCGGCACCACGCAGGTCGGGCAGTCGCCGAGTTCGTCCATCTCGGGCCAGTCGGGGTAGCTCTGCAGGCGCTGCGTGAACGTGTCGGCATGGGCCGTGACTTCAGCGGCGCTCGCGCTGCGCGCGCCATGCAGGATCAGCGGCGGCAGGAAGCGCATGCCGCACAACGCGGCCGTCTGTTCATAGGGCGGCAGGAACGCGTCGAAGAAATAGCGGTTGTAGCTCTGCGGGTGATAACTTTCCTCGGGGCCGCCGGTGGTCGCGACCAGCCAGAGGTCCTTGCCTTGCAGCGCGTTGCCGCCGTTGCCGTAGGCCCAGCCGTAGCCCAGCACCTCGTCGAGCCAGAGCTTCTGCAGCGGCGGCATCGAGTACCAGTGGATCGGGTGCAGCATCACGATGAGCTGGGCCCCGGCTGCGCGCGCACGTTCCGACGGCACGTCGATCACGTAGTCGGGATAGCTCCCGTAGAGATCGTTGACGTCGACGCTGCCGAGCGTGCGCGCTGCGGCGAGCAGCCGGCGGTTGACGCGCGAGTCGCGCCAGTGCGGATGCGCCGCCAGAACGTAGATCGCCGACCCCGGGCCTGTGCCGCCGACGGCGTGGCTGTCGTCCGCTGGATCTGTCGGGGCCGCCGCATCCGGCAGCGGTCCCGGCGTTGTTATTGTGTTCATGGCTGCGAACATAGCGCAGGTCGGCCCGTGGCGCCGGTGCCGGGTCAGGAGAATCCCTCGACTTGTCGCGGTGCCGACACCGGGCGTCTTGTACGCCCGCTAGAGTGGCCGCATGAAAACATTCCAGACCCTTCAGGAACTGGCCGCCTGCGTTGGCCAGGAAGTCGCGGTGAGCGACTGGATTCCTGTCACCCAGGCGCAGGTCAATCAGTTCGCCGAGGCCACCGGTGACCACCAATGGATCCACGTCGACATCGAGAAGGCGAAGGCCGGACCGTTCGGTGGACCGATTGCGCACGGCTTTCTGACGCTGTCGATGCTGCCGCGCTTCTTCGAGTCGTCGCTGGAGGTGCGGGAAGTGCGCATGGGCGTCAACTATGGTCTGAACCGGGTGCGCTTCATGTCGCCGGTTCTGGTCGGCAGCCGGTTGCGCGGCCGGATCAAGCTGCTGACGGCCACGCCGATCGAGAACGGCGGGCTGCAGACCACCTGGGAGAACACGATCGAACTGGAAGGTGCGACCAAGCCCGCCTGCGTGGCCGAATCCGTCGTCCGCCAATACCCCTGAAGCCATCGCCGCCGGCCGGGCCGGTGCGCTGATGCAGGAAAGCCGCTCAGGTCACCCTGGACGGCTTTTTCTTTTTCGTCGTCGCGCCGCGGCGCGCGCGATCACATCTCGCCGCTGGTAGTCGTGCCTTCGCGGGTGGCGGTGACGGCGGCGGCGCGTACGGTGGCGCGGTCTGTGCGGCTGCTGATGGTCAGCACGCCCGTGCCGCCATTGCTGATCTGCACTGGCGCCATGGCTTGCGTCTGGACCGCAGCCCGGCTCTGTGTCGACTGGAAAGGCTGTGGCGGGTTCGGATTCATTTCACCCTGGAAGGCCTGTGCGCCGAAGGCGGCGAAGCTGGAGAGGGCGGCGATGGCGATGAGCTTGGTATTCATGAGAAGACTCCGGTGCGTGGTTGAACTGGGACGACTTCGATGCCTGCCTGAAGGGTTCGTGCTGCATCGATGGACCAAATGTAGACCCATAAGTCTATGATGTGAACTACTCAGTTTTAAATTGAGCATTCCAGTAATCGCAACGATCGGGGCCTCGATGGACAGATTGCTTTCGATGCGCGTGTTCCAACGCGTCATCGATGAAGGTGGTTTTGCAGCGGCTGCGCGTGCGCTCGAACTGTCGCCGGCCGCGGTGACGCGGCTGATCGGCGACCTCGAGGCCCACCTCGGCGCGCGGCTGATCCAGCGGACCACCCGCAAGATCAGCCTCACGGACGCGGGCGAGCGCTACCTTGAAAGCCTGCGTTCGATCCTGAGCGACATCGACGTGGCCGAGGCCGCTGCCGTCGCCAGCACCCGCGAGCTGCACGGCACGCTGCATATCCTGGCGACGCCGGTGCTCGCGACCCACTTGCTGGCGCCGCGCATCGCGCGCTGGCGGGCGCTGCATCCCAAACTGATGCTCGACATCGTGGTTGACCCGTTTCCGCAGCACCGTGTCGAGTCGTTCGACGCCAGCTTCCTGCTGCTGGAGGATGGCGTCGATCTGAACGCGATCGCGTACCCGCTGGCGCATACGAAGATGATCTTCTGCGCCGCGCCGGCCTATCTGGCCCGCGCCGGCACGCCGACCCGTCCGGAGGATCTTGCGAGCCACCAATATCTGAAGTTCCCTTGGCAGCAGGCGACAGGCCACAGTGCGCGGCGCCTGCGGCTGCAGCCGGCCGAAGAAGGTGGTGCGCTGATCGAAGTCGACGTGCCGGTGGCGCTGCAGTCGGCGAGTTTCGATGTGCTCTACCGTGCCACGCTGGAGGGGGCTGGCATCGCCGCACTGTCGACCGCACTGGCCCGACGCGACCTGCAAAGCGGCGCGCTGGTGCAACTGCTGCCCGACTGGATCTTCGGCCGCTTCACGATCTACGCCGCGGTCCCCAGCCGCAAGCTGCTGCCGGCGCGAACGAGGGCCTTCCTCGATTTCCTCAAGACGCCGCCCGAAATCGGCCGTACCGGCTTCGAGCCGAACCTCAGCTGAATCCGTTCTGACGCCAGGCTTCGAACACGGTCACGGCGACGGCATTCGACAAATTCAGGCTGCGCTGGCCGGCGCGCATGGGCAGTCGCAGCCGCTGGTCGAGCGCAAAACGTTCGCGCAGCGCCGGAGCCAGCCCGCGCGTTTCCGCCCCGAAAACCAGCCAGTCGCCTGGCAGGAACCGGATGTCATGCGCCGGTCGGCTGCCGTGGGTCGTGAGTGCGAACATGCGGTCGATGGCGGGTTCTTCCTGGTCCAGCAGGGCCTGCCAGTCGGCATGGCGCCGCACGTCGGCGTACTCGTGATAGTCCAGGCCGGCGCGCCGCAACAGCCGGTCGTCCATGGAGAAGCCGAGCGGCTCCACGAGATGGAGCGTGCATCCGGTGTTGGCGGCCAGCCGGATCACATTGCCGGTATTGGGTGGGATCTCGGGTTCGACCAGGACGATGTGAAACATCCGCCGATTGTCGCCACGCCGGCGCCGGGATGGCGTCAGTCCGGACGTTCGGTGCGCGCCAGCACGATGGCGGCGATGTAGGCTGCGCCTCCGGTGCGCAGCACCTGCGCCGCCGAGAACAGCGAGGCGCCGCTGGTCATCACGTCGTCGATCAGCACGATGCGCCGTCCGTGGACCTGCGCCGCACGCAGCGGCTCGATCGCAAAGGCGCCCTGCAGGTTGCGCAGGCGTTCGGCGCGTGTCAGGCCGCTTTGCGCCGGCGTGTCGCGCGTGCGGAGCAGCAGATTGGCTTCGGTCTTTTCCGGCGCGAGGCGGCGTGCGAGTTCGAAGGCCTGGTTGAAACCCCGCTCGCGCAGCCGGGCGGGTGACAACGGCATCGGCAGAACCAGATCGGCGCGTTCCAGTGCCGGTTCGGCCCATGGTGCGCTGCGCATCAGCATGGCGAGCGGTGCGGCCCAGCCCGGCTCGCCGCGGAACTTGAAGTCGCCGATGACGCCAGGCCAGGGCCAGCTGTAGCCACAGGCCGCGATGCAGCCGTCGAGCGGTGGCGGCTGGCGTCGGCAGTCGATGCAATGCGCCGTGCCGGCCGCCACTGGCAGCGCGCAGGTCGCGCAGCGCTCGGCCGGCGGCGCGAAGCGGGCAATGCAGGCGTCGCAGACCGGCCGTGACGGCCACGATCGGCAGACCGCGCACTGGCTGGGTATGCGGCCGGGCCATGCGGAGAAAAGTCGGGCGTTCAACCAGGACAACATCCCCTCAATATACTGAGCGCCCCCATGGCCACCCTTCCCACCGAGCGCCCGCCGACCATCGACCCTGCGGCGGCTGCACGCTGGGCCAGCCTCCCGCCCGAGGCAGACTCCCCGTGGCTGCACGAGGAAGTCGGCCGGCGCATGGAGGACCGCCTGCAGTGGATCACGCGGGCGCCCGAGACCTGGGCCGACTGGTCGCCCTTGCGCGGTGGCCTCGACGCCCACGCGCTGGTGGCGCGCCGCTATCGCAACGCACGTGCCTATGTGATCGAACGCGAGCCCGAACTGGCCACGCGCTCCGCCGATCGGCTGGTCGCCCCGTGGTGGAGCGCTCGCCGATGGCAGGGCGCGCAGGCCCGCTTCGATGCGCTTCCCGATGCCGGGGTCGGCATGCTGTGGGCCAACATGGCGCTGCACATGGCGGCCGACCCGCAGGCGTTGATCGGGCAGTGGCACCGTTCGGTCATGACGGACGGCTTCCTGATGTTCTCCTGTCTCGGACCGGACACGTTGCGCGAGTTGCGCGGTCTCTACGCGCAGCTTGGCTGGCCACCGCCGGCACACGAATTCACCGACATGCATGACTGGGGCGACATGCTCGTTGGCGCGGGCTTCGCGGAACCGGTGATGGATATGGAGCGCATCGTGCTGAGCTGGGCCACGCCGGAGGCCGCGCTTGCCGAGTTGCGTACGCTGGGCCGCAACCTGCACCCCGCCCGGCCGGCGGGTCTCCGGGGCCGCCGCTGGCACGCCGCCATGAAGGGTGCCCTGGCGTCCATGGCTGTGCCTGGCGCCCACGATGGCCGCATCGCGATGACGTTCGAGATCATCTACGGGCACGCTTTCAAGCCGGCGCCGCGGGTGGCGCTGTCGGCACAGAGTGCCGTGTCGCTGCGCGACATGCGCGAGATGCTGCAGCGCGGCCGCCCAGGTCCCTGAAATCGTCTCTTTCAGGGAATTCCAGCGTCGTTCCGCGACGCCAAAGGGACGGTCTGGCGTGGTTCACCCGCTACAATCCGCCGAGCGTGAACCCCAGGGATCTTCCTGTGATCAAGGCCGTCGAGCGTAGGGTGGGTGGCCTTGAACGTACCGATTTACCGAACTCGTCCGTGTCGAATTCCGTGTTTCGTTTTGCCACTGTTTCGGGCCAGAGTGTTCACTGGTTCCTGAAGCGCAATTGCTCGGTCACGCCGAGCCAGCTGGGCTGGCTCTACGCGTCGCTCTGCGTGATTTCGCTTGGCATCGGCGCGGGTTTCTGGCTCAACGGCGCACGGCTCGTCCTGCCTTTTGCATGGCTGGAACTCGCTGCGGTCGGGTTTGCTTTCATGTCGTATGCGCGACATGCGACCGATGGAGAGAGGATCGCACTTCAGGGCGGTCGGCTCGTGGTGGAACTCGAGAATGGCGGGCACTACGAGCGCACGGAGTTTCTTCCGCACCAGGTGCGGATCGAGCCCCAGGCGAGCGATCGCTCGCTGATCGAGGTGTCAGGTCAGGGGCGTTCAGTCAGGGTGGGGCGCTACGTGCGTCCCGAACTGCGTGCGGCCCTGGCGCGAGAGATTCGCATGGCGCTACGCGGCGCTTAGCGTGGCGGGGGCCTCCGGCAATGGACGACAAGCCGGTCGGTTAAACGGAAATTGAAGAAGCAAACACGATGAAGAGCATTTGGCGCAACAAGTACAGGCTGTCGAATCTGCTGCTGGCGGCCGGCGCGGCATTCAGCGGCGCGGCACATGCGGTCAACGACCTGCCCGGCGGCCCGTCGGTGCGTCAGTTGAACATGCCGGTCGGGGTCACCAAGATCGCGCAGGAACAGCATTTCCTGCACACCGTGATGATGATCCTGTGCACCGTGATCTTCATTGCCGTGTTCGCGGTCATGTTCTATTCGATCTGGAAGCACCGCAAGTCGGTCGGCCACAAGGCGGCTAATTTCCATGAATCGGTGGTGGTCGAGGTGATATGGACCATCGTGCCCTTCCTTATCGTGATCGTGATGGCGCTGCCCGCCACCAAGGTGCTGGTCGCCCAGAAGGACACGACCAACGCCGACCTCACGATCAAGGCCACTGGCTATCAGTGGAAATGGGGATACGACTACATCACCGGCGAAGGGCAGGGCCTGGGCTTCATCTCGACGCTCGACAGTTCGCAGCGCGCGATGTCCGACGCCGGCGCCAAGGGCGACATCCCGGTCGACTATCTCTTCAAGGTCGACAACCCGCTGGTGGTTCCGGTCGACAAGAAGATCCGGATCATCACGACGGCCAACGACGTGATCCATGCGTTCGCCGTGCCGCAGTTCGGCATCAAGCAGGATGCGATTCCCGGCTTCGTGCGCGACACCTGGTTCCGCGCCGAGAAGATCGGCGACTACTACGGCCAGTGCCAGGAGCTGTGCGGCAAGGAACACGCCTACATGCCGATCCACGTGAAGGTGGTTTCGGCCGCCGACTACACGAACTGGGTCGACGTGAAGCGCAAGGAAGCCGCAGCCAAGCTGGACGATCCGAACAAGGTGTGGGCGCTGCCCGAGATCCTGGCGCGTGGCGAGAAGGTCTACGCGGCCAATTGCGCGGCCTGCCACCAGGCCAACGGCAAGGGCGCAGGCCCGATCAAGCCGCTCGACGGCTCGGCCAAGGTGCTCGATGCCAACCACGCGACGCAGATCGACGTGCTGCTCAAGGGGCAGAACAACGGCGCGATGCCGTCATGGAAGCAACTGAGCGACACCGACATCGCCGCCGTGGTGAGCTTCACGAAGAACAGCTGGTCGAACAAGACGGGCCAATTGGTGCAACCGGCCGAAGTGAAGGCCGAACGGGCAAAGCTGTAAAGCTTTCGACGCCCCGACGTAGAAACAGCAAGGAACAGACATGAGTGCAGTCCTCGACCCCCACGGTCACGCCCACCCCGACCACGATGGCCACGCGCACGACGACCACCATCACGGCGCGCCCGTCGGTTGGCGCCGCTGGGTGTTCGCGACCAACCACAAGGACATCGGCACGTTGTACCTGCTGTTCTCGTTCACCATGCTGATGGTCGGCGGCGTTCTGGCGCTGCTGATCCGCGCCGAGCTCTTCCAGCCGGGCCTGCAACTCGTGAACCCCGAACTGTTCAATCAGTTCACCACGATGCACGGGCTGATCATGGTGTTCGGCGCAATCATGCCGGCCTTCGTCGGCTTCGCGAACTGGATGATTCCGCTGCAGATCGGTGCATCCGACATGGCCTTCGCGCGGATGAACAACTTCAGCTTCTGGCTGATGATCCCGGCCGCCATCATGCTGGTGTCCTCGTTCTTCATGCCGGGCGGCGCACCGGCCGCCGGCTGGACGCTCTACGCGCCGCTCACGCTGCAGATGGGCCCGTCGATGGATGCGGGCATCTTCGCGATGCACATCCTGGGCGCCTCGTCGATCATGGGCTCTATCAACATCATCGTCACCATCCTCAACATGCGCGCGCCCGGCATGACGCTGATGAAGATGCCGATGTTCTGCTGGACCTGGCTCATCACCGCCTACCTCCTGATCGCAGTGATGCCGGTGCTCGCTGGCGCCATCACCATGACGCTGACCGATCGCCACTTCGGCACCAGCTTCTTCAATCCCGCCGGCGGCGGCGATCCGGTGATGTACCAGCACATCTTCTGGTTCTTCGGCCACCCCGAGGTCTACATCATGATCCTGCCGGCCTTCGGCATCATCAGCCAGATCGTGCCGGCCTTTGCCCGCAAGCGCCTGTTCGGCTATGCATCGATGGTGTACGCCACCTCGTCGATCGCCATCCTGAGCTTCATCGTGTGGGCGCACCACATGTTCACGACCGGCATGCCGGTGACGGGTCAGTTGTTCTTCATGTACGCGACCATGCTGATCGCGGTGCCCACGGCGGTGAAGATCTTCAACTGGATCGCGACGATGTGGCAGGGCTCGATGACCTTCGAGACGCCGATGCTGTTCGCGGTCGGCTTCATCTTCGTGTTCACGCTCGGCGGCTTCTCGGGCCTGATGCTGGCGATGGCGCCGATCGACATCCAGATCCATGACACCTACTACGTGGTGGCGCATTTCCACTACGTGCTGGTGGCGGGTTCGCTCTACGCCCTGTTTGCCGGCTACTACTACTGGAGCCCGAAGTGGACCGGTGTCATGTACAACGAGTCGCGCGGCAAGATCCACTTCTGGTGGTCGCTGATCTCGTT
>CAIQMJ010000453.1 GCA_903872875.1 uncultured Variovorax sp. | reverse complement strand
TCGCGCATCGGCTGTCCGACGCTGGTGCTGCATGGCGATGCCGATCCCTTGGTGCCGATCGCCTGCGGGGAAGACACGGCCCGGCGCATTGCCGGCGCGCGTTTCGTGACCATTCCCGGCATGGGCCATGACCTGCCGCCGCAGGTAGTCGATCTGCTCCTGCCGCACCTGATTCCTTTTCTGAAGAACGGCGAGTTGCACGTCACACCCGCGGCACCCACCACTCCCGCCTGATCAGGCAACGGATATCCATGGCCCTCGACAACACTCCCGCGCAGTCGCAACTCGGTCGGGCTTCGGCCTACGTCGACCGCTACGACGCTTCGCTGCTGTTCCCGATCGCCCGCGCCGCGCAGCGCGAAGCGATGGGCATCTCACCCGATGCCTTGCCCTTCTTCGGCGCCGACCTCTGGACGGCGTTCGAGTTGAGCTGGCTCAATCCGCGCGGCAAGCCGCAGGTTGCTATCGCGCACTTCACCGTGCCTTGCGAAACGCCCAACATCATCGAGAGCAAGTCCTTCAAGCTCTACCTCAACAGCTTCAACAGCACGGTCTTTGCCGACGCGGATGCGGTGCGCGAGCGCCTGCGCGCCGACCTGGGCGAAGCCGCCTGGCGCGGCAGCGGCCGCAGCGGCGGGGTCGGCGTGAAGCTGATATCGCCGGAACTGTTCGACCGCGAACCAGTGCACGAACTGGACGGCCTCGACCTCGATCGGCTCGACATCGAATGCACGCACTACCAGCCCGCTCCCGAGTTGCTGCAGAGCGATTCGACGCAACCACCCGTGACCGAAACGCTCACCAGCCGGCTCCTCAAGAGCAACTGCCTGGTTACCGGCCAGCCAGACTGGGGCAGCGTGCAGATCAGCTACAGCGGACCGCCGATCGACCAGGCCGGCCTGCTCGGCTACATCGTCAGCTTCCGCAACCACAACGAATTCCACGAGCCTTGTGCGGAGCGCATGTTCTGGGACATCTGGCGGAAGTGCCGGCCCAACAAGCTATCGGTCTATGCGCGCTACACGCGCCGGGGCGGCCTGGACATCAATCCGTTCCGCACGAGTTCGCCGCGTGCGCTGCCGTCGAACGCCCGTACGGCGCGACAGTAGGCTTGCTCCTACACCCCGGGATGCCCCAGCGGACCGATACTGAAGGCTTTGCCGGGAATCAATTCTGTGAACGTGCTGATCGTCGACGACAACGAGGCGGCTGCAGACCTGCTGCTGGAACTGCTTTCCCTGCAGGACCACACGGCGCGTTGCACCTACTCGGCGAAGCAGGCACTCGATGCGGCGGCTGAAGAGTCGTTCGATGTCGCGCTGCTCGACCTGACCCTGCCCGACATGCCGGGGACCGAAGTTGCGCGCCGCCTGCGCACCTTGCCCAAGCCGCCCTTGCTAGTGGCGGTCACCGGTTTTTCGGCGAGCGATGCGGCGGGCGGCGAGCCCGGCCTGTTCGACCATCATCTGCAAAAGCCGATCGACTTCGACGCGCTCGACCGCATCCTTGCGGACGCACCCGCGAAGTCCTCGCACTGATGAAGTCTTCTCCCGGAGCTCGCAGCTGGATCGCTGCCGGTGTGCGGCACGAGCTGCTGACCCGTGCGTTGCCTGCCTTGCGCCACGACATGTCGGCTCCGGTGTCGGTGATGCGCATGGGCCTGCTGATGCTCAAGCGCCAAGTGGCGGCGCCGACGATCGATGCCGAGGCCTGCCAGGAGCGTGTCGCGCTGATAGACAGCCAGATCGCCGAGCTCGTCGCTGCCGTGCGTTCGCTGCGCGACTGGGAACTCGCCACCGGAGACGACGGTATCAGCCGCCCGGCACTGGTGCGGCAATGCACGTCGCTGATGCGCACGGCCTTCGACTTGCAGAACATCCGGCTGGACGTCGACGAGGCGCTGGTGGCCGACGGTGATGGCGATCCGCGCTGGCCGTCGGGCGCCGCACTGCGCTACCTGCTGCTGGGCGCCATGGGCTTCCTGCAGGACAGCGTGCCGAATGTCGCGACCATCCGCATCGCGCCGGACGGGGGCTACGGCATTCAGCTGAGTGCCGTCGCCGGCGTGACCGACGAAGCCGATGCCATGGCTGCGCACCGTGCGCCGCGCAAGCTCGCCATCGATGTGATCGCACTGCAGTCGCTGGCAGACGATCTCGGTTACGCGCTGAGCGCGGATCGCGGCAGCGTTCGCTTCGACCTCGCTGCCGCCTGAGTGCCGATGCGCCGGTTGGTGGGTGCCGGCTTCTTTGCACTCGCACCTTCTCTTGCGGCAAGCCGTTGCGCGTGGCGCCGGTGCTCGTGCAGGAATGCGAGCAGCCGGGCTTCCGCCGCATACAGCCGTCGTGCAGGTCGTGTTCGGCCGGCGATCCGCTTCCAGATATCGCGCATGGCGCCATCGTCGCCCGAGAGCGCACCGCCGAGCGACAGCACGGCCGGATGCACATAGGCCTTTTTGCACACGGCGGGCGTATTGCCCAGCTGTTTGGCGACCGCCGCAAGGATCTCCTTCGCGCTGTAGCGCACGGTGCTCGGCGCAGCCACATCGCCGTCGCAAGCCAGCCGGGTCAGTTCCAGCGCCTGCACCGTACCGTGCCAGGTGCGGAAATCCTTGGCCGTGAAGTTGTCGCCGGCCGCCTCGCGAAGGTAGTCGTTCACGTCGGTGGACGACAGACCGTGCGGCGCGCCGTCATCGTCCTGGTAACGAAACAGTTCCTGGCCCGGCAACTGCTGGCAGCGCCGGACGATCTGCGCCACGCGTGGATCGTCGATTGCGGCCTCGTGCATCACGCCGCTCTTGCCGCGAAAGTGCAGACGCAATGAGTTCCCCCGCACATCCACATGCTTCTGTCTCAGCGTGGTCAGGCCGTAGGAGCCGTTGCTGCTCGCGTATTCCTCGTTGCCGATGCGCAGAAAGGTGGTGTCCAGCAGCCGGACCAGCGCCGCGAGCACGCGGGCTCGGGCCAGGGGCGCGCGCGGCGTCGTTTCCAGGTCGCGTGTGATGCGGGCCCGTATGCGCGGCAGTGCAAGCCCGAAGGCTTCCAGCCTCTCGAACTTGGTGGCGTCCTTCAGCACTCGCCAGTCCGCGTGATAGCGGTACTGCTTGCGGCCGCGGGCGTCGAGGCCGGTCGCCTGGAGATGGCCGTTGGGCAGCGGGCAGATCCAGACCTCGGTATACGCGGGCGGGATGGCCAGCTGGCGGATGCGAGCGATCTCTTCCGGATCCTTCACCCATGCGCCCTGTGCATCTTTGTAGCGGAAGGCGTCACCACGCCGGAAGCGGCGCAGGCCAGGCATCTCGGGGTTCACATACACGAGGCCATTGGCCAGAGGTGTGGGGCGCAGTGAAGCGGCAGTGGGCATCGGAGATATTCCGCAGTCGATGAGTTCGATGAGAAAGGCCGAACTTCGCGCTCGTCCCGGCGGCGATCTGTAGGACGCGGCAAGCGCCGGGAGCAGGGCGCCGCACCTTCGTCGGCGACGTCATTCGCCGCGAATCACGGATGTACAGGCGCCAGATGCCGAACGACGTTCAGATCGAACGGCGTCCACAGGCCCATTGCGACGCCGGCATGCCGCAGGCCGCGACCGATCCAGGTATTGCAGGTCTCGAAGGCGCTATAGCTGCCGAGCGCTTCATAGAACGCGTCGTCGCGGCCGTAGTGCGCACCGGCGATCAGCGTCGCCTTCCCGCCCGGCAGCGTTGCGCGGACGTGCGCGATCAGCCGTTCGTACTGCCAGGTCGAAAGCGGCAGCGCATACGTTCCTCGACCCAGTTGCGCACGGCTCAACCAGGTGACGTGCAGCAGCGTACGGTTGCGTCCCGACAGCGCGCCCAGCGCGCGGGGCACCGTCAGGTCGGCCCAGGTCGGCGTATGAAGGTAGAACTCGCGATCGCCCCAGCCGATGGCGATGAACTCCGCGTCCGGCGGCACCGTAGGCGTGTCGGCCTGCGCGAAAACATGGGTCCAGTCGATCGCCTGCGAACGGATCGGAAATGCGTAGTCGGTGTGGACGCCGTTGCTCAGTACGAAGGCTTCGATGGCCGCTGCACGGGCCGGCCGGTCGGCCGACTGCGGCACCATCGAATCGGTCGGCCATAGCATCAGTGCCCCGGCAGCGCCGACGTAGAGCGCGGCTGCGGCAGCCGGCACCAGCAGCACCAGTCCGACGCGTCGCGCCCAGAGTCGGAGTGCGCGGGTCATCAGAAGAGCGAGGCGGTGGAGTCCGTGCGCTCAGCCGTGCGTCCGGCTGGCAGGGCGAGCGGGCCGGCCTGCGGGCCCGTCGGTAATTCGTTGGCCCTGGCCAGCGCTCCCACGCGCACGCCGATCAGTCTCAGCGGCCGTTCGAGTGGCACGCGCTTGAGGCACAGACCCGCCACGCGGCGGATGCTCGCGCCGTCGTCCACGAAGCGATCGATCGTCTGGTCGCGCGTTGCGATCTTGAAATCGTCGTAGCGCAGCTTGATACCGATGGTCTTGCCCACGTAGCCCTTGCGCTGCAGGTCTTCCGCCACCTTCTCGCACAGGTGCGTGAAGATCGCGCCCAGTTCGGCGCGGTCGCGCACGGCGTGCAGGTCGCGCTCGAAGGTGGTCTCGCGGCTCATCGACACGGGCTCGCTTTCCGTCACGACCGGACGCTCGTCGCGGCCCCACGACACCTCGTGCATCCAGGCGCCGGTGGCCTTGCCAAAATTCGCTATCAGCCATTGGCGGTCCTTGGCTGCAATGTCGCCGACCGTGCGCATGCCGAAGCGTTCGAGCTTGGCATCGGCCTTTGGCCCGATGCCGTTGACCTTGCGCGCGGGCAGCGGCCAGATCAGCGGCTCGAGATCGCTCTCGTAGACCACCGAGATGCCGTTGGGCTTGTTGAATTCGCTGGCCATCTTGGCGATCAGCTTGTTGGGCGCCACGCCGATCGAGCAGGTCAGGCCGGTGGCCTGGAGGATCGACTTCTGGATCAGCCGCGCCAGCACCCGGCCGCCCTCGCGCTGTCCGCCGGGCACTCCGGTGAAGTCGATGTACACCTCGTCGACGCCGCGGTCTTCCATCAACGGCGCGATCTCCAGGATGATCTGCTTGAAGCGCCGCGAGAAGGCGCGGTACTGGTCGAAGTCGACGGGCAGCAGGATGGCCTGCGGGCATAGCTTGGCGGCCTTCATCAGGCCCATGGCGGACCCGATGCCGAACTGGCGCGCTGGATAGGTGGCGGTGGTGATCACGCCTCGGCCCACGTAATCCTTCAAACGCGGAAAGGCGGCGACGGGAATGTCGGCCAGCGTGGCGCCGTCGGGCAAGTCGCGGATCGCCTCGTCGACCTTGCGGCGCCCGCCGCCGATCACCACGGGCATGCCCTTGAGCTGCGGGTAGCGCAGCAGTTCCACGGAGGCATAGAAGGCATCCATGTCGAGGTGGGCAATGCGTCGGATCGGTTCGGTCACGGCGTGATTTTGAAGCTTTGCAGGCGTCCTGGCGTGTGTGAGGGTTGAGACGAATTGACAGCTGACTGACAGCTAACGGAAGGAATTCCTGTTCCCTGCCGACAAGGTGGAGAATCGCGCCCGGCGCCGCGCGGCCCGAAGCCCAGAAGGCACGGGTCCGCGGCCGATCCAGAACCTCCGGAAGGCATTCCATGACAACATCGCCAGCCACCAAAAAACTACCGTTCTATCGTTCCCTCTATCTCCAGGTCGTCTTTGCCGTCGTCATCGGCGTACTGCTTGGGCATTTCTATCCACAGAGCGGCGAGGCGATGAAGCCGCTGGGCGATGCCTTCATCAAGCTGATCAAGATGATCATCGCGCCGATCATCTTCTGCACTGTGGTGATCGGCATCGCCGGCATGGAGGACATGAAGAAGGTCGGCAAGACCGGCGGCCTCGCGCTGCTGTACTTCGAGGTCGTCAGCAGCATCGCGCTGGGGGTCGGCCTGGTGCTGGTCAACGTGCTCAAGCCGGGCGTCGGCATGAACATCGACCCCGCGTCCATCGACACCAAGTCGATCGCAGCCTACACCGGTCCCGGCAAGATGCAGGGCACGGTCGACTTCCTGATCAACATCATCCCGAACACCTTCGTGGACGCCTTCGCCAAGGGCGAGATCCTTCAGGTGCTCCTGCTGGCCGTGCTGTTCGGCTTCGCGCTGCACAAGTTCGGCGGCCGCGGCACGCTGGTGTTCGACGT
>CAIQMJ010000452.1 GCA_903872875.1 uncultured Variovorax sp. | reverse complement strand
CGCTGGCTGTGCACGGCGCTGGGCTTCGCAGGTGTGGTGCTGGTGGTGCAGCCGACCCGCCAGGGCTTCAATGCGTATGCCGGCCTGTGCCTGCTGGGCACGCTGCTGAACGTGGGGCGCGACCTGCTGACCCGGCACATCCCCCGCGACACCCATTCGGTCACCCTGGGCGTGGCCTCGTGCGTCGCGCTGATCGTGCTCGCCGGGCTGCTGTCGCTGGCGGAAGACTGGCGTGTGCTCGATGCACGTGCCATGGCGATGCTGGCCGGCGCATCGATCTTCCTCGCCTCGGCGCACATCTTCCTGGTCCAGAGCATGCGGCATGGCGAGCTCTCCGTGGTCGCGCCCTTTCGCTATGTGAGCCTGCCGCTGGCGCTCACGCTGGGCTACCTGATCTGGCACGACATCCCGCAGCCGATGGCCTGGGCAGGCATGCTGCTGATCGTGGGGTCGTCGCTCTACGTGTCGCGGCGCTGAGGCGCTTGCGTGCCCAATACCCTTCGCGCGCATCGGCTGTCCGCAGAGGCTAAAAAGGCAGGCCCGCGACATCGCGTCGCACCTCCTTTCAACCCATCCGACAGGACTCCCATGAGCACGCTCTACGACATCCCCCTCAAGCGCATCGACGGCACCGAAGCCTCACTGGCCGACTACCGTGGCGAGGTGCTGCTGGTGGTCAACGTCGCGTCCAAGTGCGGGCTCACGCCGCAGTACGAAGGACTCGAGAAGCTCTACCAGGCCAAGCATGCGCAGGGCCTCGAAGTGCTGGGCTTCCCGGCCAACAACTTCAAGGGCCAGGAGCCCGGCACCGACTCGGAGATCAGCCAGTTCTGCTCGCTGAACTACAACGTCGACTTCCCGCTGTTCTCCAAGATCTCGGTGACCGGCGACGACAGGCACCCGCTGTACGCCGCGCTGACCGAGGCGCAGCCGGCCGCCATCGGCGACGGCCCCTTCCGTGCGCGCTTGAAGGGCTTTGGCGTCGAAGGCGGCGAGCCGGCCGACGTGCTGTGGAACTTCGAGAAATTCCTGGTCGGCCGCCAGGGCGACGTGGTCGCGCGCTTCGCACCCGACGTGGCCGCGGACGACCCACGGCTGCTGCAGGCGGTCGAGGCCGAGCTGGCCAAGGGCTGAGCGGAACGCTGCGGCCGCTGCGCCCGGTGCAGCGCGTCACTTCGCCGGATCGGTCCTGTCGGCCGTCGCTGCGGCGCCCGCGCTCGGCCTCGGCACGAAGCCCACCTGCAGCCCGAAGATCGATGCGATCTTGTTCAGCGTGTCGATCGTCGGATTGGCCTTGTCCGACTCGATCTGCCGAAGGCTCTGCACGCTGAGTCCGCGATGCTTCGCGAACTCGGGCTGGGTCAGCTTGCTGATCCGGCGCATTGCGGCCACCGCCTGGCCCACCGTCATCGCTCCCGTCGTCACGGCAGCGTAGAAATCGCTGCGCAATCGGCGCTCGCCCTCGGGGTCCGCGTGCTTGCGCCGCCTATCCACCGCGGCCACCTTTCGGCCGAGGCCCGGGTGTCGATGTCCACGCGGTGAAAGCGGCGAGTTGCCCGGCCTGCCTGTCGATGGTCTGCCGGCAACCCTCGAGCACCGCGGCTTCGATGCCGCAGTCCGCGGCCATCGCCGGAATGGCCGCGACCACGTTGGCGAAGTCGGCCAGCGCGCTGGCGATTTCTGTGCGCTCGTCGTCAGCCACGTCCAGCGTCTCGATGACTTCCGTCCACGTCTGCTGCACCTTGCCATCGGCGTCTCGCCAATGGCAGCTTCTCGCGATGACTTCGTTGTCCAGGTACATCGGTGCGAAGTCGAACACCGGCGTGAGCTGCACGGCGCCGTTGCGCAGCCGCTGCACGGCGGTATTGCGCGCATGGTTGTCGGTGTTGCGCATGGCCTGGTTCAGCACATCGCGCTGAATGAACTCGATGGTCTCGTGCACCGGATCGTCGACGACCGCGCGCAGGCCGGCGAGCAGCTTCTGCTGGCGCTGCGGCAGCCCGAAGCCACGCAGATCACAGAGGCTCGCCAGGCTCTCCTGATGGAGCCGATGCAGCGTACCGTCGACCACCTCGCGGTCGAAGCGGCGAACGAAAAGCCTCTCTCCATGCAACTGAGGCTCGGCGAGCGTGCGCAGGCCGCAGCGTGCGGCGAGCCTCAGGTAGGCGGCCTCGTTGCGCAGCACCATGCGGTCCTCGTCCGATCGGCCGCGTGGCAACTTGACGAGCCAGTGCGCCGCTGCGCGCGCGTCAGGCAATGCCATGTCGGCAAACCAGCGCGCCTCCGCATCCACGCTCAGGAGGAACTTGGGCGCGACGCCCTGCACGCCGGTGGTGCCGGAAGCGAGCATGGCGTGCAAGGACAAATGGTCGAGGAAGCCCTGGCTGCGCCGCAGAACATCGTCGAGCGTGAAGCCCTGCAGGGCGCCTGCGTCGGGATTCGCCTGCTCCTCGGCGCGGAAGAATGCCAGCGCGGTGTCGAAGCGCAGGCAGCCGATCGGATTGAACGCACCGGCCAGCACCAGCGGCAACACCAGCCGATCGGCATCGGCGATCTTCAGCCGGTCCAGCAGGTACGTACGGCCCCTGCCTTGCGGAACCAGGTCGTAGAGGAAGGCCGGCGCCCGCCGGTCGAGTTCACGGCCTGTCGGCCCCTCCACGAAGCGGTCGGGCTCGAAGCCCAGCGGCAGCCCGAGCGCAACGGGCCACGGATCGTCGCCGAACACGTATTCAGGCAGGTATTCGAACCGGCAGGTGTCGGGCCCCAAGGCCTGGACGGTCGCGGCCGGATGCCACGCACCGTTGCGATGGATCTGTACGACGGCGGTAGAATGACCCGGCATGATTTAACCATCATGATAGTCATTTCCTGAAGT
>CAIQMJ010000451.1 GCA_903872875.1 uncultured Variovorax sp. | reverse complement strand
CCGATTCGGCGACGACCTTGAAGCTGCCGTCCAGCTGCCCCTGCCCGATGCGCGCCTTGCTCCACAGGTGATGGTTCTCGTCGAGCTTCACGTAGCCTTCGGGCGCGTTCTTCAGTTCGATGCCCGGCGATGCGGCCACCACCTTGTCCACGTCGAAGCTGCCGGCCTTCTCGACCGCCGCCTTCCACAGCCACGGCCCCAGGTAGCCGGCCTGCGTCACGTCGCCGATCACCGCGTCCTTCCCGTACTTGGCCTTGAAGGCCGCGACGAACTTCTTGTTGTTCGCGTTGTCGAGCGACTGGAAGTACTTCATCGAGGAATAGAAGCCGGCGAAGTTCTCGCCGCCCACGCCCGTCATTTCGTCTTCGGTCACGGCCAGCGTCAGCAGGAACTGCTTGTCGCCGGTGATGCCCGCGGCCTTGAGCTGCTTGTAGAAGGCCACGTTGGAGCCGCCCACCACGGCCGCGAAGATGCAGTCCGGCTTGGCGACCTTGATCTTGTTGATCAGCGAGTTGAAGTTGGTGTGGCCGAGCGGGTAGTACTCCTCGCCCTTGACCGAACCCTTCTGGAAATTCTCGATGTGCTTGCGCGCGATCTTCATCGAGGTACGTGGCCAGATGTAGTCGGAGCCGACCAGGAAGAAGGTCTTGGCCTTCTTTTCCTTCGCGCCCCAGTCCAGGCCCCAGATGATCTGCTGCGTGGCTTCCTGGCCCGTGTAGAACACGTTCTTGCTCTGCTCCAGGCCTTCGTAGAAGGTCGGGTAGTACAGCAGGCCGTTCTCCTTCTCGAACACCGGCAGCACGGCCTTGCGCGAGGCGCTGGTCCAGCAGCCGAACACCGCGGCGCAGTGGTCGTTGACCAGCAGCTTCTTCGACTTCTCGGCAAAGGTGGGCCAGTCGGAGGCGCCATCCTCCTTGATGACCTTGATCTTGCGGCCCAGGATGCCGCCCATCGCGTTGATCTCGTCGATGGCCAGTTGCTCGGCCTGGATCGAGCCGGTCTCCGAGATGGCCATGGTGCCGCTCGAAGAGTGCAGCTGTCCGACGGTGACTTCGGTGTCGGTCACGGCGAGCTTGGTCGTGTTGACCTTGGCCGTGGGGAACTGCTGGCCGAAGCTCAGGCCGCTGAGGCCCATCACCGGCAGCGCGGCTGCGCCCTGCAGCAGGCGCCGGCGGCGCAGCGCGAGTTGCTGCTGCGCCGACGGCGCGTCGAAGGACGGATCTTGATCACGGGCCATGGGAAATCTCCAGACAAGGGTTGAAAAGGGACGCAAACGAATGACCGGGAACACGGTGCCGCGGTGCACCACTGCTGTGCGGCAGGCGGTGCACCGAGCACCATGGCCGCCACTGTAGGAACGGACCGACGCATGCCGAATACGTCAATCAACGTAGCCCCGTCCGCTCGGCCAGCGATGAAACTGGGCGCCGTTTCCGTCAATGCACGGACCGCTACGGACATGAAGAACGGACAAGGAGCGCTTCTTGCAGAGCCTCGGGCACACCCCTTTCCCGAAGGAACGGACCATGCCGCCCGTCACCGGCCAGAAGATCTTTCGCATCCGGCGCGACTACAACACCTGGGTCGCCAACGAAACGCTCGAGGACTACGCGCTGCGCTATACGCCGCGCAGCTTCCGCAAGTGGTCGGAGTTCCGCGTGGCCAACGCGGCCTTCGGTGCCACGTCGTTCCTCGCACTGGAGGCGATCGGCGGCGCCATCGCGCTGAGCTACGGCTTCGAGAACGCCCTGTGGGCCATCCTCGTGGTGGGCATCATCACTTTCCTGACCGGCCTGCCGATCTGCTACTACGCCGCCAAGTACGGCGTCGACATGGATCTGCTCACGCGCGGCGCGGGCTTCGGCTACCTGGGCTCGACACTCACCTCGCTGATCTACGCGACCTTCACATTCATCTTCTTCGCACTGGAGGCGGCCATCCTCGCGCTGGCGCTGCAGATGTACTTCGACTGGTCGCTGGCCGTCTGCTATCTCGTGTCGTCGCTGGTCATCATCCCGCTGGTGATGCGCGGCATCACGATGATTTCGGCGCTGCAACTCTGGACGCAACCGGTCTGGCTGGTGCTCTTCGTCTGCCCGTTCGCCGCCGTGCTGATCAAGAACCCGCAGGCGTTCTCGGACTTCACCGGGCTGGTCGGCCGCATCTCGGGCAGCAACAACTTCGACCCGCTGATGTTCGGCGCCGGTGCGACCGTGGCGTTCTCGCTGGTGGTGCAGATCGGCGAGCAGGTCGACTACCTGCGCTTCCTGCCCGAGAAGACCTACGCCAACCGGCGCCGGTGGTGGGCCGCGGTGCTGGTCGCCGGGCCGGGCTGGATCGTGCCGGGCATGCTCAAGATGCTGGGCGGCGCGTTCCTGGCCTTCCTGGCGCTGCAGCACGAGATCAAACCCGAGCATGCGGTCGAGCCCACGCGCATGTACCTCGCCGGCTTCGCCTACGTGTTCAGCGACCCGGCCTGGGTGCTCGGCATCACCACGCTCTTCGTGGTGGTCTCGCAGATGAAGATCAACCTGACCAACGCCTATGCCGGCTCGCTGGCCTGGTCGAACTTCTTCGCGCGGCTCACACACAGCCACCCGGGCCGCGTGGTGTGGCTGGTGTTCAACGTGCTGATCGCTATCCTGCTCATGACGCTGGGTGTCTTCGCGGCGCTGGAGAAGGTGCTGGGCCTCTACAGCAACATCGCGATCGCCTGGGTCGGCGCGTTGGTGGCCGACCTGGTCATCAACAAGCCGCTGGGCTGGAGCCCGAAGTCCATCGAGTTCAAGCGCGCGCACCTCTACGACATCAACCCGGTCGGGCTGGTGTCGATGCTGGTGGCCGCCACCGTCGCGATGGTCGCCTACGCCGGCCTGCTGGGACGCTGGGCCGAGTCGTTCTCACCCTTCATCGCGCTGCTGACGGCGCTGGTCGTCTCACCGCTGCTGGCCTGGAAGACCAAGGGCCGCTACTACCTCGCCCGCACCGACATCCAGCACTGGACGCCGGGGCAGATCGTGCGCTGCTCGGTCTGCGACAACGGCTTCGAGTCCGAAGACATGGCGCATTGCCCGGCCTACGGCGCACCGATCTGCTCGCTGTGCTGCACCCTCGAATCGCGCTGCCACGACGCCTGCAAGAAGGACTCGCGCGCCTCCGAGCAGATCAGCGTATGGCTCAAGGCGCTGCTGCCGCCGGCGCTGGCGCTGCGGCTGAACTTCCGCGTGGCGCACTATCTGCTGGTGGCGACGTCGCTCATCGCGCTCATCGCCACCGTGATGGGCATCGTCTATGCGCAGGAGGGTCTGCTCGACGCGAGCACCACCAGCGTGTTCCTGCGGGCGCCCTTCCTCAAGACCTTCGCGCTGCTGTCGATGGTGGCGGCGGTGGCGGCCTGGTGGGTCGTGCTCGGCAGCGAGAGCCGCAAGATGGCGCAGGAGGAATCGAACCGCCACAACCACCTGCTGGTGCTGGAGATCGAGGCGCACCAGCGTACCGACGCCGCATTGCAGAGCGCCAAGGAGGCGGCAGAGGCCGCCAACCAGGCCAAGACGCGCTACGTGGCCGGCATGACGCACGAGCTGCGCACGCCGCTCAACAGCATCCTGGGCTACTCGCAGATCCTGCTGAAGAACGACGACGGCGCCCGGCCGCCGCGCGAGGCGGTGCAGACGATCCACCGCAGCGGCGAGCACATGCTGGGCCTGATCGACGGGCTGCTCGACCTGGCACGCATCGAGGCCGGCCGCCTGCAGCTCGAGCCGATGCCGCTCGCGCTGCCCGACTTCCTGGAAGAAGTGGTGCGCATGATCCGGCCGCAGGCCGAGAGCAAGGGCCTCGCCTTCGTCTTCACCCACAGCGGCAGCCTGCCCGCCTGGGTGCAGGCCGACGCCAAGCGGCTGCGCCAGATACTCATCAACCTGCTGACCAACGGTGTGCGCTTCACCGAAGCCGGGACCGTCACGCTGCATGTCGACGCGCGCCGCGAGGTGCTGCGCTTCGACGTGATCGACACCGGCATCGGCGTGGCGCCGCAGGACCATCAGCGCATCTTCCTGCCCTTCGAGCGCGGCGCGGCCGGCCGGCGCCACGGCGAGCCCGGTACCGGGCTGGGCCTGACGATCACCGGGCTGCTCACGTCGCTGATGGGCGGCGAGCTGAGCCTGGCCGGCACTTCGCCACGCGGCAGCACCTTCAGCGTGCGGGTCTATCTGCGCGAGGTGGCCGACCCCGGCCCGCAGGCCGAACCGCAGCGCGCGATATCGGGCTACTTCGGCCCACGCCGCACCCTGCTGGTGGTCGACGACCAGCCGGTGCAGCGGCAGATGCTCGCCGGCATGCTGATGCCGCTGGGCTTCGACGTGCGCGAGGCCGCCAGCGGCACCGAATGCCTCGACAGCCTGCGCGAGCACGTGCCTTCGGCGATCCTGCTCGACATCAGCATGGACGACATGGACGGCTGGGAGACAGCGATGCGGGTGCGCACCGCGGGTTTCGAAGCGGTGCCGATCATCATCGTGTCGGCCAACGTGTTCGAGAACCAGACCGAGCGCCTGCGTGCGGCGTCCTGCCAGGCCTTCATCGGCAAGCCGGTGATCGAGTCGCAACTGATCGCCACGCTGGAGCGGCACCTCGGGCTCGAATGGCTGCAGCATGCGCCGCCGCCGGCCACGTCCACCGCCGTCGCGCCGCACGACGCACTCGATTTGCCCGAAGACGCGCGCCAGGAGCTGATGCGCCTTGTGCAGGTCGGCCACGTGCGCGGACTGCAGCAGGCGCTCGACCGGATCGCCGCCGCCAGCCCCGAACTCGCCGCGACCTGTACGCACCTGCGCGGCATGCTCGCGCGCTTCGAGCTCGACAACTTCAAGAACGCGCTCACGGAGGACGAAGATGCACCCTGTTCCTGAACCCGACAGGCCGGTGGTGCTGGTCGTCGACGACGCGCCCAGCAGCCTCGGCATGCTGTGCGACACGCTGGAGGCCAGTGGCTACACGGTGCTGGTCGCCGCCGACGGCGAGGCCGCGCTGCAGCGGCTCGAACTGGTCGTGCCCGACGCCATCCTGCTCGACGGCATGATGCCGGGCCTCTCGGGCTTCGAGACCTGTCGCCGCATCAAGGCCAACCCGGCGCTCGCCCACATACCGGTGCTGTTCATGACCGGCATGTCGGAAACGCAGGACGTGGTCGAGGGCTTCGCCTGCGGCGGGGTCGACTACGTGGTCAAGCCGATCCGCGCGCAGGAAGTGCTCGCCCGCCTGCACACGCACGCGCGCAACGCCCGCATCACGCGGATGGCGCGCGACGCGGTCGACGTGGCCGGCATGGGCACGGTGTTCGTCGACACGCACGGCCGGCTGGCCTGGCGCTCGCCGCAGGCGGCGCTGTGGCTCCATGCGTTGGGCGAACCGGCGGCGCCCGGTCACCTGCCCGCCGCGCTCGAAGCGGCGCTCGTCGGCAACAACAGCCTGGTCGTCACGACCGCGGCCGGCACGCGCCTGTCGGTTCGCAACCTGGGCGCTGCAGCGCTGGGCGAGACCATGCTGCTGCTGGCGCTGTATCGGGACGGGCCGAGCAGCCGCTCGCGCCTGGCCGATGCCGCCCTCACGCCGCGCGAGACCGAGGTGCTGTCCTGGCTCGCCAAGGGCAAGACCAACCGGGACATCGGCGAAATCCTCGGCATGAGCCCGCGCACGGTGAACAAGCACCTCGAGCACATCTTCGAAAAGCTCGGCGTCGAGACGCGCTCGGCCGCTGCGGCGCTGGCAAGCGGGCATCTCGAATAGCACTGCGGCCGGCCCCGCCCGCCCGCAGTGCCCGCAACGCCCGTCAACGCAGCGCCGAGACCTGCTGCGGCGCCAGCTGGCGCGCCTGCTCCAGCAACCGATCGAGCACCGCGTCGTATTCCGCGCGCCAGCAGTTGTCGGTCGTGCAGGTCTGCTTGATGACTTGCAGCCGGTCGATCAGCTGCGTGAGCGCGCCGCTTCTCGCGTCCAGGAAGAGCTCGTCGACCGAGAACGAGACACCGTCGATGCTGAGCTTGCCTGCCGTGTAGCTGATCGCATAGTTGGCGGAGCGCAGGCCGCCGGCGGTCAGCACATAGTCGCCCGGCTGCACCGCGCCCTGCGCCGATCCGCCGTAGCTGACCGTGCCCAGGCCGGCCACCGTGTCGCCGGCAACCAGGCCGCTCACCGTCACGCCGTTGCCGCCCTGGTAGGCCGTGCCGTCGAAGGTCTTGCTGGCATCGTTGGCCTTCACCGCGAGCGCCTTCGCCGCGATATCGGCCGTGGTCACGCCGGCAGCGAGCGTGTAGTTGGCTGCATCGGCGCCAGCCAGCGTGCCGGTCACGTTCACCGCCTTGTCGATACCTGCGTTCCTGTCCGCAAAGCTGCCGCTCGCTGCCAACGTCACCGCATCGCCGCTCACCACGCCGCCGAGGCTGGCGCCGACCGTGGCGGCAGTCGTGCCGTCGTACACCTTGTCGGCCGCCGTCAGCGTGGCGTAGCCCAGCGCCTTGCGCGCGATGTCAGCCGTGGTCGTGGCGTTGCTGCTCAGCGTGTAGTTCGCCGCATCGGTTCCGGCCAGCGTGCCGACCACCGTGACAGTCTTGCCGGCTGCAGCGTTCTTGTCGCCGAAGCTGCCGCCAGTTGACAGGCTGATCGCATCGCCTGCGATCGTGCCGGTCAGGCTGCCACTGGTCGTGGCGACGGTCGTGCCGTCGTACACCTTGTCGGCCGCCGTGATGGCACCGCTGACGGCCTTGGG
>CAIQMJ010000450.1 GCA_903872875.1 uncultured Variovorax sp. | reverse complement strand
TCGCGACATCGAGTACGTCGTCGCCTGCGTAGTGAATGAACATCGGCACGCGGCCGCCACGCCAATCCACGTCGTTCTTGCCCGCTTGCTCGAGTTGCGCCTTGAGTTCAGGCCAGGGCACACCTGTCCGGGGTAATGTGGTCATGTCAACCTTCCTTGCCGCCCCAGTGGACGATACGACTTTCAAGAGCACGCGCAAGCAGATCGAGCAGGTACCCGAGCAACGCCATGATGAGCGCTCCGACAATCACGACGTTGGTCAAAAGGAAGTCCGACGCCGACATGGCCATGTACGCAATTCCCGAGCTGGTGGCAATCATTTCCGCGCCTACAAGCATCGTGACGCCCAGTCCGATGCACACGCGAATGCTGGTGAAGATGCCGGGCAGGCTGGCGGGGAACAGCACGCGGCGGAAGATCATGGAACGAGAAGCGCCCAGAGCCAGCGCTGCCTGGATCTTGCGCTGCCCTACCCCGCGCACCGCCTGCATCGCGCTGATCGACAGGATCGGAAACAGGGCCAAGACAATGATCACGACTTTGGCGAGCTCACCGATTCCGAACCAGATGATCAGCAGTGGCAACAGCGCCAGCTTGGGCATGGGGCGGCTGATCTCGATGGGTGGATCGAGCACCGCCTTCACGGTCTCGTTCATTCCCATCCACAGTCCCAGAGGAACTGCGACCAGCACCGACACGGCGAAGGCGCAGCCGAAACGGAACAAGCTGATACCCAAGTGGTGCTGCAAGCTCTTTCCCTGATAGCCGTTGTTCATCAGCTGAACAAAGGTGGTCCACACCGATCCCGGCGACGGGAGGAACAGGGGTGCAACCAGCGGCTTCTCGCCAATGGGCGTCGTGATCGCCAGCCACAGCAACATCAGGCCGGCAAAGGACGCAACGTTGATCCAGAGCGAGCGACCCATTCGCTGCGTGCGTGCGCCGCCATTCATCGCTCGACCTCTTGCCGCTGTGCCGCGAGCGACTCTTCGCGCAGCAACTCGAAGATCTCCGCCTTCATGTGCGCGAACTCGACACTCGTGACCACGGCAGGGTCCCGGCTCAGCGCGAATTGGGGCGATAGCCTTGCCTTGATGCGTCCGGGCCGGGCCGACATCACAACGATGTCGGTGGCGAGAAACAGTGCTTCTTCAATGCTGTGGGTGATCCACAGCACCGTCTTGCGAGTCGCCTGCCAGATACGCTTGATCTCTTCCTGCAGCAACTCGCGCGTCTGTGCGTCCAGTGCGGCAAAGGGCTCGTCCATCAGGAGAATCTCGGGGTCGTTGGCGAGCGCGCGCGCAATGCCCACCCGTTGCTGCATGCCACCGGAGAGCTCGTACGGATAGCGCTTGGCGAACGCGGAGAGCCCGACCATGTCCAGGAAACGGTCGGCGATTCGTCCCGCTTCCGAAGATGACTTGCCGGTGGCAATGGGCCCAAAAGCGATGTTGTCGCGAACGGTCATCCACGTGAAGAGAGCGCCTTGCTGGAAGACCACGCCGCGGCGCGGATCGGGTCCCTTCACCGGCTGCCCGTCCATCAGCACCCGACCAGTCGTCGGGCTCTCAAAGCCCGCCAGGATGTTGAGCAATGTGCTCTTGCCGCAACCCGATGGACCCACCAGGCACACGAAAGCGTTCTCTGCGATGTCCAGGTCGATGGGTTCCAGCGCTTGAACCGCGGCGCCGCCACGTCCGTATCGTTTGGTCACGCCGACGAAACTCGCCTTGGCTGTGGGCGGCACGGCTGCGCCGGCGCCGAGGGGACGAATGTCCTGCATTACGCGAGTTGCGCGACGAAGCTGCTGTCGACCAGCCCGCTCATGTCCTTTGGCAGCGCGTTGATCTGCGAGGTTTCCTTGAGGAATTCCGCTTGGACCTGCAGCGTCTTGACGACGGCCGAGTTCTTGTCTCCGGGCTTGCCGAGCCATTGGCTCGTCAACTGTTCCTTTGCGGAGACGGGGTAGAAGGTGTTGAGCGAGCGCATCACGGCCGCCTCGTCGACACCCAGGAACTTGGTCATGGTTTCCACGACTTCCTTCGGGTTCTGCTTGAACGTGGTCGCAATCTGCTCGAAGTCTTTCAGGAACGCGAGCACCAAGTCCGGATTCTTCTTCTTGAATTCATCGCGCACCAGGAACGCGTCGAACATCACCAGACCCGCCGCAGTGCTGAGGTCGCCGGTCTTGAAGATCACCGTCCCGCCATCTTCTACGAGCTTGGGAATGACAGGCACCCAGATGTAGCTCGCGTCGATCTCGCGCCGCGTCCACGCCGATGCAATGGTGTCGGCGCGCATGTTGATGAGTTGCACGTCGTTGACACCCAGGCCCGCAGTCTTGAACGCCGCCAGCGCCGCGAAATGAACCGACGTGTTGAATGGCAGGCCGACGCGCTTGCCTTTGAGGTCGGCCAGCTTCTTGATGTTTGCGCTGTTCTGCACCACAAGCGCTTCGCTGTCGATGATGTTCTTGTAGATATAGACCAGCGAGGCCTGCACGCCGTTGGCGTAGCCGACGACCATCGGACTCGATCCCAGGTTGCACATGTCCAGACTGCTGCCGGCCATGGCGGAGATCACCTCTGAACCGGCGCGCACAGTAACGAAGTCGACCTTCGTCCCAGCCCCGAAGGTCTTCGATGCGAGACCCTTGGCGCGGATGTAGTTCTGCACGTCGATGCTGCCGAAGGTTCCGAGATTCACCGCCCTCTGCGCCTGGCCGAACACGGACGAAGTGCTCATCAAAGCGCCTCCCGCCATGGAACCGACCATCACGTGCGCCGCGGTGAGACCGAAATCGCGGCGAGACAAATTGAGCTTCATCGGATGCCTTTCG
>CAIQMJ010000449.1 GCA_903872875.1 uncultured Variovorax sp. | reverse complement strand
CGGTTTGGGGAAGTCTACTTACATCGAGAGAAGCGCTTCTCCGCTTTGACCCTAGCGTTTCGCAGCTTTGGCTCTTGCGGCGGGTAGGTCTGCGAGCAGTTGCGCAGCCGTCATTCCTAGTCCGCTCGCGATACGCCAGATGTTGAACAGAGAGACGTTGCGCTCACCCCGTTCCAACGACCCGATGTAGTTCGCGTGAAGGCTGGCCCTTTCTGCCAGCTCTTCCTGCGTCATCAGCTTCTCATGTCGGTGCCGACGTACCGTCGCACCGAACGTCACCTGTACGCGTGCCAGTTGCTTTTCCGCTTCGGGATCGCGCGGCTGGGGGAGGTGGTTGACGACACGAGGCACCCAACCAGTGTTGAGGTAGGCACACTAAGAGTACACAAACTATGAGTTTGGTTGTGATTAAAATTTGCGCACCATAAACGGAGTGAGGAGTGCGAAATTGATGATTCGACCTACGGCGTGGTGTGCCTGCACCGCGGCTCTTCTTGCGCTCTGCGCCTGCTCTTCCGGCAGCGAGATCAACTGCTCGGCCCCCGAGGTGAAGACGACCCTCGAACAGCTCGTGTGGGACGGGGCCGAGGCCGCCATCGCGCAGAAGTGGTCGGTCCAGGACGGCAAGGAGGTCATCGCACTCGTGAAGCCGCGGATCACCCTCAAGGTTGACGAGATCGGCACCGTACCAGCGGATAAGGGCGGTCGCCCCACGTGCGAGGCCAGCCTCGTCGGTACCGCCACGCAGGACATCGACACCGGCAGCATGTCCCTGCGCGCCGCCATGGATCGCGACCCCAACCTCAAGGTCAACGGCAAGGAACTGCGCGGTTCGGTCAAGTACAGCGTCCAGCCCACCGACGACGGCAAGAGCTTCCGCGTCTCCGCCCGAGGTACCGACGTCTATTCGGCCGGCCTTGCAAGTCTGGGGATCGCCTTCATGAACGAGGTCAAGCAAGCCAAGCTCGCCGAAGCGGGCAAGGACCGCTCGGGCACCCCGGTCGCCGCGCAGCCGTCTGCTCCTGCGGCTCCGACAGCGGGACCATCCCCGGCCGGCGCCACTGTGGTCGACCTGCAGGGTGACGCCGAGGCCGATCTGCAGGCCGCCGACAAGGCCCTCAACGCAGCGTATCAAGCCGCCCGCGCCGCGATGACGGATATCCAGAAAACCGCCCTGCGCGACGAGCAGCGCGCGTGGATCAAGACCCGGGACGCGACCTGCAGTGAAGGCAGGCTCACAGCCGAGAGCAAGAGCGACATCACAGGGGGCTCCGCCATGGCCGTGGAGGTCGCTGGCTGCAAGGCCCGACTGACCGAGGCGCGCACGAAGCAACTCGCAGCCAAGTCCTGACCGGGCGGAGCGCACCCATGTACGACATCTACAGCAGCGACCATGGCGACCAGTGGCGCTACACCCTCGGCAAGAGCGGCCGGCGTCCCCTGCTCACCATCGGTCTGAACCCGAGCACCGCGACACAGGAGAGACTCGACCCGACCGTTACCCGGGTGGAGAAGGTCGCGAAGCTCGCCGGGTTCGACGGTTTCGTGATGCTGAACCTGTACCCGGTGCGCGCCACCGACTACCGCACCTTGCCGGCGAAGATCGACAAGGCCGCCTTCGACGCCAACCTCGACCAGATCGAGGCCGTGGTCACGGAGCAGGTCGAGCCGGTCATCTGGGCGGCGTGGGGCCAGCCAGTGGTTCACCACAGCTACTTCCTGAAGGCGCGAGACCAGCTCTACGAGCGGCTGGCGAAGTACGCGCCCAACTGGCGGCGGTTTGGTGAGCTGACCGCTACCGGTCACCCGCGCCACGCGAGCCGGCTGGACTACCGCTGGACGCTGGAGCCGTTCGACATCACCTCCTGAGCTGCCCGAGACGCGTAGAGTGAGAAATATACCCCCCTGTCCGCGCTGGACGAGTTGTCATAGCGCTGCCCTTCAGTTCGACCCGGTGGTTCTGCTTGCCACCGACAGAGCCTCGGAGGGTTTGGCGCTCGCACTATTTGCACGCACGTCCTTGCGTCAGTTGCGCTTCGAGGTGCCGGGAGCGGTTCGCTGGCGCTCAGCAGCCGAGGTCAAAGTACTGCCTGCGCGCTTGGTACTCAAACTTTGACTGGGCTTTGCAGCGGCGGTTGACGATCGGCCATTGAGGCGATGGGGCAGCGGGGCGGTGGGACTGCCCGCGGCTCCTCTGCCCAGTTCAGCCCCATCGCACCATGCCACCACTGCTCCATGATCACGTCGAAGGATCGGTGCCATCCTTCCACAGCGCGTTGGTGATGACGTACACGCGACGGCGACCGTGAATCCCCAGGTGACGTTGCAGTGTGTAGCGTGTCGTGCCACCTTCCTCCCCGCTCATCAAGTAGCCCGCAACGGTGAGCACTTGGCAGACGAAGGGGAGGTCAAAGCCGGCGAAGATGTCTTTTCTGAAAACCTCCGGATCGATAAGGAATTCGCGCTCGTCGCCGTCGAAGCGCTTGCGCCATCCAGCCCGGTTGTAGGGCGTCTTCCGATACAGCGGAATACCGATGTCGATCTCGCGGGCGTCGATGTCGACGAATCGGGGATCTTCGTGACGCGAGATGAATTCGCGCAGCGTGTCGATGATCGTCTTGGGCTCGGTGTTGCCGGCCGTTCCGCGCGCCGAGAGCCATTCGCCGAAGCAACGCATCGCGGCGGCCAGCGCCTCGCCAGATTGCCAGCCCGTAATTCCCCACGACGTTGCAAGTTCCCCCGCAGTCGCCGTCAGACCGAAACGCTCGCAGACACGGTGCGCCTGACCACCCAGCTTGCCGGCGTCGCCGAAGGTTTGCTCGCACGCACTGACGAAGGCATGGATGCGAGAAGCCACAACTTCGTTGAGCGATTGTTGCTCGACAACGCAGCTGCGAATGAACTCGATGCCCGCTGTGCCATGGGTCTCGCCGCACGCTACCTTAATGGCATCAGACAACGCAGCTCCATCGGCGAATCCATGCAGATTCTCGAAGATGCCATGTCCTTGGCCAGCGTCCGCCTGCAGTTCCGCTAATCGAACTTCTTGTCCGGCCCGCACTGACTTGCCTGCGGCAGCCATGTGCTGGTTCAGCCCGACTTCGCCGGTGCTCCAGAACAGCAGATGCCATTTCTGACGCCGCGCCCGTCTTCGTGGCCCGCTGCTTGCCCTGACCATTCGCGAGCATGTAGCTGCTCTCTCCCACTTCGCGCGGATCGACCTGGCCCATCTCGTCCAGGATCAGCAACGCGCAGCTGTGGAGTGCGGCAACGGCCTCCAGGCCATTGATCGTCGCCCGCCAGCGCTGCATGTAGTCGGGCCCGCCGAGCACGGAGGCCGCGGCACGGGCGACGGTGGTCTTGCCGAGGCTGGAACTGCCGATGAAGTGAAGTCCGCCACTCTCGATCGCGCTGAAGGGAAGTAACACAGCCGCGAAGGCCATCGACACGGAGAGCAGCAGTCGGGAGTTGCCCGAATAGTAGCCAGCGAGCCGTTTCTTCCAGAGGTCGGCCGTCCCCGCGCTCGATCGTAAACCGGCCACTCGCTCCGCAGACAGCACGACCTCATGCGCGCCAGCGTCAAGGCCGATCGTCATGTGCGGACTGACGTAGACCATCGATGCACCGGCCTTGTGCCAGCCGGTATGGGACACGACGGTGACACCCTTGCGGGACGGGATTGGGCATCTGTGCACGCGCGAGATCAGCCGCCTCTTCAGGGCCGCGACGCACAAGGCCTGGGATACGCCTCAAAGCGCATGTCCCAGGCCCGAGCTAACGCGACAGTGAAAGTCGCGAAGGCAGACGCCCGCGGCTTACAGCACCTGACGGAGCCTCGTGGCCTTGAGGGCCTCGCTCACCGCCGATTGCGCCCGGCTGGTCTCCGTACGCGGCAGCCAGTCCTTCAGTCCGTCGCTCAACTGCTCCAGTTCCATGAGGTTCGCGCGCGCCCGCTCTACGAGCCCCTCGTCCTTAGCGAGTCGTGCGGCGTCGGTCGAGGTGATATACAGGTACGCGAACAGCGTCACGTTCGAGGAGCCCGCGGGCAGGCGCTCGTCGGACAGCGCCAATTGGAATTCGCCGAGGCTCTCCGGCTCGACACGCCGCTGGAACAATCGGGCGCTCTCCAACTGGCACTGCGCGATCTGGACGAGCGGCGAGTTCTCGTCGGCCGCGTGCGCGACGGCCGAGGCGCAGCGCGCGAGGTTG
>CAIQMJ010000448.1 GCA_903872875.1 uncultured Variovorax sp. | reverse complement strand
GCCGCATGCCGTGCCTGTGGTTCTTTCGTTCAACTCTTCTGCGATGTACCTGGGGATCTCGCTCGGCGCATTGGCCGGCTCCCTCGCCATCTCCCTCATCTCGGTCGGCGCCGTCGGATGGGTCGCCGCGGCGTTTGAGGCCGCAGCGCTGCTGGTGGTGCTGTGGCGGAAAAATCCCGAACGCCGGGACGAGCCCGCGCAGCGGCCCGCAACCTGACTGGCGACGAGTTCGACGTCGGCATCGGCGGCTGGTCGCCTCGATCCGGGAGGTCACGCGTGCGCTGGCCTACGCCAACGTCGGCACGCTGGCCATCAACGAGGCGCTGTTCAGCAAGCTGCCCTACGACCCCGACAGGCAACTCGCGCCCGTTGCCTTGCTGGGCTATGTGCAGAACGCACTCGTGCTGCGCAAGGACTTGCCGGTCGCTTCCGTGAAGGAGCTGATTGCGCTCGCAAGGTCGAAGCCCGGCGCGCTCAGCATGGGCTCCGCTGGCAGCGGCACGACCGGCCATCTGAGCGGCGAACTGTTCAAGCGCATGACCGACACGGCCATCGTCCATATCCCGTACCGCGGCAGCCCGCAGGCCATCCAGGACCTGAGGGGCGGACAGGTCGATCTGATGTTCGACAACCTGAGCTCGATCGCGCCGCACATCCAGGCCGGCCGGCTGCGCTGGCGCACGACGCCAACCCGCATCCGCGCCTGTGGGGCACATTCCCGCGCGTGCTGGGGCACTACGCGCGGGAGCACCGCCTGTTCTCGCTCGAGACGGCCGTGCACAAGATGACCGGACTGAGCGCGCGTCGCTTCGGCCTCGCGGGGCGCGGCGTGTTGGCGGTCGGCCACCATGCCGACGTGGTGGTGTTCGACGCGCGGCGCGTGGCCGACCGCGCCACCTACGCGCAGCCCACCGCGGTCAGCACCGGCATCGACGCGGTGTACGTGAACGGCCGGCTGGCATGTCACGATGGCGAGACGCGAGACGTACACGCAGGTCGCGTGCTGCACCGCGGCGGCAACGCATGAACCGCGTCCTTCAGCTTGCCGATGACCCACCGCGCACCAGCGCCCGCAGCAATGCGAACGCGACGAGCGAGGTACCGACCACCACATAGCCGATCCGGTCGAAATGCAGCAGCCGGCCGTCCGAGCCGAGCGTGACGATGTGCCCGGCCATCACCGACGCGACGCCGCCGGCGAGCTGCTGGATCGACGCGCCGACCGCGTTGTACGCCCCGCGCTGCGCGGAAGCCGGCACGCCCGACGAAATCGCCTGGAACGGGATCATCCGGGAGAAGATGCCGACGAACATCACCGCGTTGACTGCGATCAACGTCGTCAGCCCGATGGGGCCGAGGTGCGTGTAGAGAAGGACCATCACGATCGAGAGCGCGGTGCCGGCCGCGAAGACGCGAAAGGTACCGAACGCATCCGAAGCCCGCCCGACCAGCGGGCCGACGACGATCGTGCACAGGCCGGTCACCAGGTAGACGGTCGGCAGGTCTGCCATCCCGATGCCAAGGTTGTTCACCGCGAATGCGGTGCTGAAAGGCATCAGCATGAACCCGCCGGTCGTCAGCAGCGCGGTGGTCGCGAAAGCGAGCGCGTGCCGCGGGACCGCGAGCGTGTGCAACAGATGCCGCCACGGACTTCGCTCCGACGCAATGGCGAGATGGTCCGCGACCGGCCGCATGCGCCATGCGACCACGGCGCCGCCGACCAGTCCGAGCGCACGGTCGGCGAAGCCGGCCGTCAGGAAGCTCGCGACACCGGCACTGAAGGCATAGGCCGACACGACGAGGCCGAACTCCTTGGGCCCGATCTTCAGCGCAGGCATGATCAGCGCGCCAAGCGGCGCCATCAGCATGAAGTCCAGGATCACCGCGAACTGCAGGAACGCGAGCGTCGCGACGACGAATTTCTGGTAGCGGGTGAACGACGACGCGAGCTTCGTCGCGCGCTCGGAGACGTCCGGGTCGGCGCTTACGAGCCGAGCTCCTCGCCCGGGCGCTCATCGCGACCATCAGGGCAGAT
>CAIQMJ010000447.1 GCA_903872875.1 uncultured Variovorax sp. | reverse complement strand
GCGTGCTTCACCCATGAATCTGCCTGCCGATCGGCAGGCAGATTCATGGGTGAAGCACGCGTATTCGAGGGCCACGGGGGCAATTTCCTACCAATCGGTAGGAAGCTCCGCGTGGCCCTTGTCGCGTGGGTGATAGAAACCGCGCGCCACGCGGTTTGCTTACGGGCATTCCCTGACGGGTGTGGATGCAAAGGCTTGTAATCTCGTCTCGCCTCGACAGTCACAACAGGAGACAAGAATGCAATTCGCTCTGAAGTTCACGGCCGTAGCCGTCCTCGCCGCAAGCGCCGGCGGTGCCTTTGCCCAGAAGGGCGAAACGGTCAAGATCGGCTGGCTCGATCCCCTGTCGGGGCTGATGGCCGCGGTGGGCACAAACCAGCTCAAGACCTTCCAGTATTTCGCGGAAGAGTTCAACAAGAAGAACGCCGCCGGCGTGAAGTTCGAGATCATCGGGATCGACAACAAGCTGAGCCCGCAGGAGACCACCAGCGGCCTGCGCTCCGCCATGGACCAGGGCGCGCGCTACATCGTGCAGGGCAATGGCTCGGGCCCGGCGCTGGCCATCATCGACGCGCTCGAGAAAAACAACGCGCGCAATCCCGGCAAGGAAGCGCTGTACCTGAACTACGCCGCGGTCGATCCCGACCTGACCAACAGCAAGTGCAGCTACTGGCAGTACCGCTTCGACGCCGACACCTCCATGAAGATGGAAGCGCTGACGACCTACATGAAGGATCAGCCGGAGATCAAGAAGGTCTACCTGATCAACCAGAACTATTCGCACGGACAGCAGGTGGCGAAGTTCGCCAAGCTGAACCTGAAGGACAAGCGACCCGACGTCGAGATCGTCGGCGACGACCTGCACCCGCTGGCCCAGGTGCGCGACTTCGCGCCCTACATCGCCAAGATCAAGGCCTCGGGCGCCGACACCGTGATCACCGGCAACTGGGGTTCCGACCTCGCGCTGATGATCAAGGCGGCCAACGACGCCGGCCTGAACGTCAAGTTCTACACCTACTACGCCGTGACCACCGGCACGCCGACCGCCATGGGCGCCGCATCCGACGGCAAGGTCTTCCAGGTCGGCTACGCCCACTACAACATGGGCGGCGACATGCAGCGCTACGCGGAGGAGTTCAAGAAGAAGTTCAACGACGACCTCTACACCACCGACATCTACACCGTGTTCGCCGCGCTGACCGAAGCCTTCGTGAAGGCCAAGTCGACCGATCCGGTCAAGGTAGCCGCGGTGCTGGAAGGCATGAAGTTCAAGAGCTTCAACGGTGACGTCGAACTGCGCAAGGCCGACCACCAACTGCAGCAGGGCCTGTACATCGCGCGCTGGGAGAAGGCGAGCGCCAAGTATCCGTACAGCCCCGAGAACACCGGCTACACACTGGCGCCCGTGAAGTACTACGACGCCTATGTGGCGAGCACGCCCACCTCTTGCCAGATGAAGCGTCCCTGATCCTCAGGTGCCTGCCATGGCAAAGGCCCGACGTTCCCGCTCGGGCCTTTTTCTTTTCCACTACGGACGGGTTGGATGAACGTCGAATTCTTCGTTATCTCTCTGCTCAACGGTGTCAGCTACGGGCTGCTGCTGTTCATGCTGAGTTCGGGGCTCACGCTGATCTTCAGCATGATGGGCGTGCTGAACTTCGCACACGCCAGCTTCTACATGCTGGGGGCGTACTTCGCGTACACCGCCACGTCGCTGGTGGGCTTCTGGGGCGCGCTGCTGGTGGCGCCGCTGGTGGTGGCGGCGCTGGGCGCGCTGTTCGAGAAATACGCGCTGCGCCGCGCCCACAAGCTGGGCCATGTGCCGGAGCTGCTCATCACCTTCG
>CAIQMJ010000446.1 GCA_903872875.1 uncultured Variovorax sp. | reverse complement strand
GGCGCCAGCGCCAGTCCGGCGGCGCGTGCAGCCTGGTGCTGCGCATCGCTGCCGCCGCGCACGGCGATCGGCTGGGTCTGGTGGCGCGCCAGCAGGCTGCGCAGCGCCGGGAAGTCGATCTCGGCGGCCGCGGCGTCGTCCTGCAGCAGCGACAGGTCGATCACCATCGGCTCCTGCTCGAAGAAGTCGGGCGAATCGGCGAGATGAACGTCGAGCGCCGCCGCCAGCACGCCGAGATCGGTGGTCCTGAGAATGACCGCGATCAGCGGCAGCGTGGCGCTCTTGAACTCGAAAACCACCTTGGAGCGCGCAGAAGCATCGGCCATGGAAAAGGATCGTGCGAAAAGCGGGGGAGTCAAACGGCCGGCCATGCACTCTCCCGGGCGGCCGGCCGCGCCTGCAACGCACTGTCACACAAAATGTGCCGCCGCGGTGCGCTTTGGCAGGCCGGTCAGTACTTACTTGCGCGGCAGCAGGATCGCCATCGTGATGCGCGACACGCAGGTCATGTCGCCGGCGTCGTTGCACATGTCGATCTGCCAGACCTGGGTGGTGCGGCCGCGGTGCACCGGGCGCGCCGTGCCGGTGACCCAGCCCTGCGTGGCGGAGCGCAGGTGGTTGGCGTTGATGTCCAGGCCGACCGCCTGGTGGCCTTCCGGCGAGCTGTAGTAGGCGCCCATCGAGCCGAGCGTCTCGGCCAGCGTCACCGACACACCGCCGTGCAGCAGGCCGAAAGGCTGGACGGTGCGCTTGTCGACCGGCACGCGGGCACGCAGGAAGTCGTCGCCGATCTCGACGAATTCGATGCCAAGACGTTCGACCGCCGTGTCCACGCTGTGCGCGGCGATGAGGTCGAGCGAGATGGGCTTTTGCCAGATGGCCATGGAAACTCCGGGGAAAGAATGGCAAAACTATAGCGAGGCGCGTGCCATGGCGGCAGGCGTGCGGCGCGCTCGCCGACACCGCCGCGACCGATGGCCGCTAAGCTCGAACGCTCTATGACATCTCCACAACGATGGGCGACCCGGGTCGCCGCAGGCTTGGCAGCGCTCGTCGTCATCGTCGCAGGGGTCGGCTGGTGGCTGATTCCCAGCGACGCTCAGCTGGCGACGCGCATCGAGCAGACTTTCGAGCAGCGCCTGGGCGTCGGCTTGAAGGTCGGACGCGTGCATTGGCAGCTGGCCCCGCTGCCGCGCATCGAGATCGACGACATCGCCACCGTGCAGGACGAGCCGATCACCGTGCGGCGACTCGTGCTGTTGCCCAGGCTCCTGCCACTGCTGTCGCGCCGCATCCAGGCCGATGGGCTCGAAGTCGATGGCGTGCTGGCGCCGCGCGAGTCGGTGCGGGCCTTCCGTGGCCGCTTCGAGGAAATGACGACGACCGCCAAGGAGGGGCAGGGCCGCTGGCAACTGGCCGAGATTCCGCTGGGCCGCCTGCGTTTCGACGACCTGACCTGGAGCGACCGGCGCGACATCCAGCTCGCCTACGACGGCGACATCGTGTTCGACCCGCAATGGCGCCCGCGCAAGGCCGAGATCAACCGCAATGCCGTGACGCCGCCGGCCCGGCTCCGGCTGGAGCGCGAAGGCGACGCCGACCGCTGGCGGACCTTCGTCGACATCGGTGGCGGCACCTGGAACGGCGGCACCCAGCTGCAGACGGGCGCCGACGGCAAGCTGGTGCTCACGGCGCAGCTGGAGCCGAAGAACGTCGACATCGAACTGCTCGTGCAGGCGTTCGGGCGCCGCACGCCGGTCGCGGGCAAGGTGTTCGGCCAGACCGAGCTGCGTTCCGAGGCCGACAAGATCGGCCAGCTCTGGGGCAATCTGCACAGCCGCACGCAGTTCACGGTGCGGCCGGCCAGGCTCACGCGCTTCGACCTGCAGAAGGCGATCAGCACCGCCGGAACCAGCCGTGGCGGACAGACGCCGCTCGACCAGCTCACCGGCACGCTCGACACGCAGAACACCGACGAAGGCACGCGGCTCGACTACACGAACCTCAAGGCGCGCTCCGGCGTGCTGACGGCGAGTGGCGATGCGCACATCTTCAACCGCCGGCTGTCCGGCGATGCGGCGGTCGACATCGTCGACGGCGTGGTCGGCGTGCCGCTCAAGCTCGGCGGCACCTTGTCCGAGCCGGAACTCTCGCTGACCGGCGGCGCGCTGACCGGCGCGGCGGTCGGGACGGCGGTGCTGCCGGGCGTGGGCACCGCCATCGGTGCGCGCATCGGCCAGCAGATCGAGCGGCTGTTCACCGACAAGGAAGGCGCGAAGCGCGCGGCGCCGAAGCGGCCACGGCCCTGAGCAGGCGCGCGATGCCGGCGCCGTCCCGCACGGGACATGGTCGGGACATTCCCGCTGACAACGGGCCGGTCCGCGTCCTAAGCTTGACGCCATGACTGCTCCCAACGTCCCCCAGATCCGCCTCTACCAAGACTGGCTGCGCGAGCGGCACGGCATCGCCTTCGATTCGTACGACGCGCTGTGGCGCTGGTCCGTCACCGAGCTCGACACCTTCTGGCAAAGCATCTGGGACTACGCCGGCATGCAGTCGCCGACGCCGCACACCGCCGTGCTGGCCGACGGCCGGATGCCGGGCGCGGTCTGGTTTCCGGGTGCGCAGGTGAACTACGCACACGAAGTGCTGCGCCATGCCGACGCGGCGCACGCGGCCGGCATGCCCGCGATCGTCAGCGACAACGAACGCGGCGAGGTGCGCGAGCTCTCCTGGCCTGAACTGCGCCGCCAGGTCGCCTCGGTCGCGCTGGCGCTGCGCGGGCTCGGCGTGCGGCGCGGCGACCGTGTCGCGGCCTACCTGCCGAACGTGCCGGAAACCATCGTTGCCTTCCTGGCCTGCTCGAGCCTGGGCGCGATCTGGAGCGTCTGCGCGCCCGACATGGGCACGGCCGCCGTGGCCGACCGGTTCCGCCAGATCGAGCCCAAGGTGTTGATCGCGGTCGATGGCGTGCACTATGGCGGCAAGGCGCTCGACCGCAGCGCCGTGGTCAACGAACTGCGCGCCGCGCTGCCGAGCGTGCAGAGGCTGCTGCTGATCGACACGCCTTTCGCCGCGGCATCCGTGCCCGCCGAACTCGGCTGGGCCGAAGCCGCGGGCCGCGACGACGCGGAGACTGCCGCCTTCGCGCCCGAATGGCTGCCCTTCGACCATCCGATGTGGATCCTCTATTCGAGCGGCACCACCGGCCTGCCCAAGCCGATCGTGCATGGCCAGGGCGGCGTGATCGTCAACATGTACGCCTGCGGCCTGCACAACGACGTCGGCACGAGCTATGGCGCCAACAACTTCGGCGAGCGCTATCACTGGTACAGCTCGACCGGCTGGGTGATGTGGAACTCGCAGCTCGCCGGCCTGGCCTTCGGCGCGACCATCGTGCTGTACGACGGCCACCCGGCCGGCAGCAAGGAGCGGCCGGACTGGGGCGTGCTGTGGCGCTTCGTCGCGCGCCATGGCGTCACCTTCTTCGGCGCTGGCGCCGCCTATTTCGCGAACTGCATGAAGGCCGGCCTGGCGCTGGCCGACTGCGGCGACCTGTCGCGCGTGCGAGCGCTGGGCAGCACCGGCTCGCCGCTCGCCGAGGACGTGCAGCGCTGGGGCTCGGCACAGCTTGCGAAGGCCGGCGCGCCCCACGTCTGGTGGTGCAACATCTCCGGCGGCACCGATTTCTGCGGCGCCTTCGTCGGCGGCAACCGTGAGCTGCCCGAGGTGCCCGGCCAGATGCAGTGCCGGCAGCTCGGCGCCGCGGTCGAGGCCTGGAACGAACAGGGCCAGCCGGTGATCGGCGAGGTCGGCGAACTGGTCTGCGTGAAGCCGATCCCGTCGATGCCGCTCTACCTCTGGGGCGACGAGAACAATGCGCGCTACCTGTCGAGCTACTTCGACACCTACCCGGGCATCTGGCGCCACGGCGACTGGCTGCGCATCGGCCGCGACGGCGGCTGCGTGATCTACGGCCGCAGCGACGCGACCATCAACCGCCAGGGCCTGCGCATGGGCACCAGCGAGATCTACAGCGCGGTCGAGGCATTGCCGGAAGTGATCGACTCGATGGTGGTCGACCTCGAATACCTGGGCCGCGACAGCTACATGCCGCTGTTCGTGGTGCTGCGCCCGGGCGTGGCGCTGGACGACGCGATGCGCGCCAGGCTCCATGCCGCCATCAAGACTTCGCTGTCGCCGCGCTTCCTTCCGGACGACATCTTCGCGGTGGCCGAGATTCCCCGAACGCTGTCTGGCAAGAAGCAGGAACTGCCGATCAAGAAGCTGCTGCTCGGGCAGCCGATCGAGAAGGTGGTCAACCGCGAGGCGATGGCCAACCCGGGCAGCCTCGACTGGTTCGTGGCGCTGGCGCGCCAACGCACTCTTGAGGCAAGTCAAGCTGCCTGAGGCGATGCCCCGATAGCCTGCGGTCTTCACTCAAGGAGATCCGCATGGCTGTGCTGGAATGGTCGGACGCGCTGTCGCTCGATTTGCCGCTGATGGACGACACCCATCGCGAATTCGTCGATCTGCTCGCACGCGTGGAGCGCGCCGATGACACGCGCCTGCTCGCGGAATGGCGCACGCTGGTCGACCACACGGCCGATCACTTCGGGCGCGAGGACGACTGGATGCGGCGCACCGGCTTCGCGTCCACCAACTGCCACGGCCTGCAGCATCGCGTGGTCCTGCAGGCGATGCGCGAGGGCCTGGAGGCCGGCCGCAGTGGCCGCACGGCGCTGGTTCGAGAGATGGCGCGCGAGCTCGCGCCGTGGTTCGTGCACCACGCGCAGACCATGGACGCCGCGCTTGCGCTGCACATGCGCGGCGTCGGCTTCGACCCGGAGACCGGCGACCTGCGCATGCCCGAGGCGCTGCCGGCGCAGCCGCTGACGGGCTGCGGATCGGCGGCCTGCGACAGCTCAGTCCGCGTAAAGGAAGCCGCCTGAAGCCTGCTTGACCGGATAGATCTCGATGCGGCTCACGTTGACGTGCGGCGGCGCCATCAGCGCATGGCAGACGGACGCCGCAAGGTCTTCGGGCTGCAGCGTTTCCTTGCTCAGGAACTCCTTCGCGCGCTCCGGGCCGATCGAGTTCATGAAGGCCTCGGTCGCGACGCGGCCGGGCGCCACCTCGGTCCAGCGCACGCGGCTGCCGAGCGTGTCGAGCCGCATCACGTCGAAGGCGTGCGACACCGCCGCCTTGGCTGCCGAGTAGAGCGCCGAGCCGCGCATCGGGTAATGGCCGGCCATCGAGCCGATCACCACGATGTGGCCGCGGTCGCGCGCCAGCATGCCGGGCAGCAGCAGGCGGTTGAGGTGCATCACGGCGCGCAGGTTCAGGTCGAGGATGCGGTCGATCTCGTCCGGCGGGTAGTCCTGGATCGGGCTCTGGTGCGAGCCGCCCGCGTTGTTCACCAGGATGTCGATCTCCAGGCCGTCGAGCGCGGCGGCGCAGGCCTTGCGGTCGGTGATGTCGAGCACGTGCGGCACGCAGCCGGTGCGCGCGGCGAGCTCCTGCAGGCGGTCGCCGCGGCGCGCCACCGCGTGCACCGTGAGGCCGGCGGCGGTGAGCGCCTCGACCGTCGAGGCGCCGATGCCGCTGGAGGCACCGGTGACGAGCGCGGTGCGGTAGCCGAGGGAAGGGGGAAAGGACATGGATTTCTCCGGAAGTGGAAGGCGGTGGCCGGGCACCGAACGTGGCGACCCGTTCAGGCGGCCGGCGGCAGGAAGGGCTCGCCCAGCGTCTGCATCAGGCGGTTCGCCCAGGCGAACATCGCGACCGCATGCGTCGCGTCGGCGATCTCCAGGTCGCTCAGGCCGACCTCGCGCAGCGCGGCGATGTGGGCCGGCGTGGCGCTCGGCGGCGTGGTGGTGAGCGCCGCCGCGTAGTCGGCGATGGCGCGCAGGCGCGGCGGCATCGGCGCGGTGGGGCCGTCGGCCAGCAGGCCCTGCATCGTCGGCAGGTCCTTGGCCAGTTGCACGAACAGCCGCGCATGCACCGACGCGCAGTACGGGCAGCCGTTGATGCGCGACTCCACCACCGTCGCGAACTCGCGTTCGGCGCGCGACAGGCCCTTGGTGCCGTACATCACGGCGTTGAAGAGCAGCGAGCGCTCCAGCAGTGCAGGCGCGTCGTGCACCAGCGTCAGGTAGTACTGCGACTGGCGCGCGCTGCGGTTGCTGGCGTCGAGCACGGCGAGCTGCTGCTCGCTGCAGTCTTCCAGCCGCACGGCCTCGATCCAGGGCTTCCAGTCCAGCACGTCGAGCGTGAAGTTCATGCCGCGCTCCCTTCCAGCAGCGCCAGGCCGGCGACCACGCGGACCTGGTAGGCGACGAAGGCGATGAGCTGCGACAGGGTGACGATCGCCGCGGCGCTCAGGCCGGCGGCGGCCAGCGCTTCGAGGTGCGCGGGCCGTGCGGCGATCGGTTCCAGCGTGAGCATGTCGGCATGAACCAGCATGGC
>CAIQMJ010000445.1 GCA_903872875.1 uncultured Variovorax sp. | reverse complement strand
GCGCCTTTTGGCAATTTCGAGAAGGTGCGTTCGTTCAGGATGCCGCGCGTCTGCGCCGTCAGAGGCAGCAGGCAGACCAGCACGTCGCACTGCGCGAGGAAGGGCTCGAACTGGTCGTCGCCGCTGAACATCGTCACGCCGTCGATCTCGCGTGCCGTGCGGGCCCAACCGCTGACCGGATATCCCAGCAGCGGCAGGCGCCTGGCGATGTGGCCGCCGAGTTCGCCCATGCCCATCAGGCCGACGCGGCAGGCCGAGGCCGGCGTCTGCAGCGGGCGCTTCCATTGCTGGATGCGCTGGCTGGCCATGGCCTGGTCGAGCTTGCGGTGGAAGTGCAGCACGCCCCACAGCACGAACTGCAGCATGCCTTCGGCCAGCATCGGATCGACCACGCGGCAGACCGGCAGGCGGCTCACGTCCTGGCCGGCCACCACGTTGTCGACGCCGGCGGCGATGCTGTGCACCAGCTTCAGCTTCGGCATCTGCGCATAGACGCCGTGCGGTGCGTCCCAGCAGACCGCGACCTCCGCGTCGAGGCAGCGTGGATCGGGCCAGGTCACGACGTCGAGCGACGGGTCGGCGGCCGTCAGCATCGGACGGATGAAGTCGAGGTTGGCGGAACGGCTGAGAAGGGCAACGAGCGTCATGGTGCGGAAATCAGGTAACGGGCCAGCGCGTGGTACGCGGGCAGGGTGGTCGGATCGGTGTGCATGCTGGCGGCCATCGGGTGCGACGCGAAGCGCGCGATCACCATCTCGGCGAACGGGTCGACGTACACGTTCTGCCCATGGATGCCGCGCGCCATGAAGGCGCCGTGTGCGTTGTGCGTGACCCACCACATGTTGCGATAGCTCCAGCCGGGCAGCAGCGCGTAGCCGGCGCTGGCGAAGTGCGCGCGGTCGCCGCCCGTGCGGATGTCGTCGATGGCCGCGGTCGGCACGACCTGCCGGCCGTTGAACCAGCCTTCGCCGCGCATCATCTCGCCGAAGCGCGCCATGTCGCGCAGCGCGCCATTGAAGCCGCCGCCGGCGAACTCGGTGCCTTCGGCATCGAGCGTCATGTAGGCGTCCTGCTCGGCGCCGAGCTGCGACCAGATGCGCTGGCTCAGCGCTTCCGACAGCGACAGGCCGGTGATGCGCCGCACGATCCAGCCGAGCACGTCGGTGTTGATGGTTCGGTAGGTGAAGCCGCGACCGTGCTCGCCGTTCGATTTCACGGTCTGCAGGTAGGCGCAGAAGCCGTCGATGCCGTCATAGCCCGCGGGCCGCGGCACGATGCCGCCGGCGCGCGCATGCGTCCAGACCTCGGCGTTCGGGTTTACGTACTCCTCGGAGAACTGCAGCGCGGTCGTCATGTCCAGGACCTGGCGCACCGTCGCGTTGCCCCATCCGCTCACGGCCAGCTCGGGCACGTATTGCGTGACCGGCGCGCTGGTGTCGAGCAACCCGTCGGCCGCGAGCGACGCCGCCAGCGTGGCGACCAGCGACTTCGTCACCGACCAGCCGATGTGCTGGCCATGCGCCTGCAGCACGCCGGGATAGCGCTCGTAGACGATGCGCCCTCGGTGCAGCACAACGATGCCGTCGGTGTAGTTGGCGGCCAGCGACGCGTCCCAGCGCATCGGCTGCGTGCCGCCCAGCGGCAGGAACTCGATCGCGTCGATGTCCTCGCGGTCGGCGCGCGGCAGTGGACGCAGCGGGCCGTGGCCGCGCCAGACGTTCACCGTCGGCATCAGCTGGCGGATGTTCGAGAAGGCCCACCGCAGCTGCGGAAAGGTGAAGAGGCCACCCTCGGCGAAGCGGACCTGGCGGTCGCGCGGCGGTGGGGAACCGACCATCCAGCGCTGGGCGGCGGGATGGCTGGCGGCGGCGTCGGGGATTTGCGGTGTGTTGTTCATGTGACGAGTCTCCTTGAATCCTCCGGTCGAGGCGGGCGCTCGGGCATGCGCCCGGCGGCGTTCCTGGCCGTTGTGCTTCAAGGCGCCATGGGTTTGCGTCGCGTCACACCGTTGCCATCAGGTGCCGCGCCAGCGCGTGATAGGCCGGCAACGTGGTCGGGTCGCAGTTGGCGCTGGCCGCCTTCGGATAGGACGCGAAGCGCGCGATCACCATCCCGGCTGCCGGGTCCACGTAGATGTTCTGGCCGTGGATGCCGCGCGCGCAGTACGCGCCGTGTGCGTTGTGCGTCATCCACCACTGGTCGCGGTAGCTCCAGCCGGGCAGCAGCGCGTAGCCGGCCCGCGCGAAGTGCGCCGGGCTGGCGCCGCGGCGCACGTCGGCCACCGCGGCCTCGGGGATGATCTGCCGGCCGTTGAAGAAGCCGTCGCAGCGCATCGTCTCGCCGAAGCGGGCCATGTCGCGCAGCGCGCCGCTGAAGGCGCCGCCCGCGCCGGCGCGGCCGTGCGGGTCGACCACGAACCAGGCGTCCTGCTCGGCGCCCATCGGCGTCCACAGGCGTTCCTCGACGAGTTGCTCCAGCGGCTGGCCCGTCACATTGCAGAGGATCCAGCCGAGCACTTCCGTGTTGACCGTCTTGTAGGTGAAGCGTTCGCCATGCGTGCCGCTGGCGCGGATCGTGCGCAGGAAGTCGCGCAGGCCGACCGGGCTGCCCGCCGGCGCCGGCATGCCGGGCAACTGGCCCGCGGTACGCAGGTAAGTCCAGACCTCGGCGTCGGCGCGGGTGTAGTCCTCGTCGTAGTGGAGCGCGGTCGTCATGTCCATCACCTGGCGCACCGTGGCGTCGGCCCAGGCGGTGCCGGCGAGTTCGGGCACATACGCCGGTACCAGCGCGTCGGGGTCGATGCGGCCGGCCACCATCTCGGCGGCGGCCAGTGTGCCGACCAGCGACTTGGTCACCGACATGCAGACATGCGGCTTGTGCGGCTTCAGCGGGCCATCGAAGTATTCATACACCACCTGGCCTCGGTGCAGCACGACGATGCCGTCGGTGTGATTCGCGGCCAGCGAGGCGTCCCAGCGCATCGGCGCTGTGGCGCCGAGCGGCATGAAGGCCAACGCGTCGATGT
>CAIQMJ010000444.1 GCA_903872875.1 uncultured Variovorax sp. | reverse complement strand
GGCTTCCCCACCGGCATTTCCGGCGGCGCGCTGGCCGGCCGAGCCTACGTGCAGGCACAGAAGTTCGGCGCCGAGCTTCTGATCCCTGCCGAAGTGGCATCGCTCGACTGCAGCGGCACCGCTGCGGGCGGCGACCTGTCGGTCCTGCTGGCGGACGGCCGCCGGCTTCGTTCCAGAACCGTGGTAATTGCGAGCGGCGCCCGCTACCGCCGGCCGGAAGTGCCGCGGCTGGCGGACTTCGAAGGCCGCGGCGTCTGGTACTGGGCATCCGCGATCGAGGCGCGGATGTGCAGTCGGCAGGAGATCGCGCTGGTCGGCGGCGGCAACTCGGCCGGCCAGGCGGCGGTGTTCCTGTCGCAGCAGGCAGCCAAGGTCAACGTCCTCGTGCGCGGGCCGTCCCTGGCCGCCAGCATGTCGCGCTACCTGATCGACCGCATCGAGGCCACGCCCAACATCGAACTCCATCCCCACACCGAGCTCGCAGGCCTGCAGGGCGATCCGTCATCGGGACTGCAAGGTGCCAGCTGGCGCCACCGGCTTTCCGGCGAAACCTACGACTGCCCCGCACGCAACGTATTCCTCTTCATCGGCGCAGAGCCCGAGACGCGCTGGCTCGACGGTTGCGGAGTGGCGGTCGACCGGCACGGCTTCGTGCTGACCGGCCAGGCCGCACGCGGCGGATTTCCCGCGCGGCAGGCAGCGGCGCTGGAATCCAGTGTGCCCGGCGTGTTCGCGGTCGGCGACGTGCGCTCCGGCTCGGTGAAGCGCGTCGGCGGCGCCATCGGCGAAGGTGCGGCGGTGGTTGCGCTGATCCACGCGCATCTCGCGCAGGCGCAGGCCACCGCCTGATTCACGTACCACTGGCGGGGCACGATTTCTGCTGCCGGATCGCGGCCTCGAACTGCCGCTTTCCGTCCGACCGACGCAACGGGCGCCTACAGTCCCATCCAGGAGTGATCCATGCAGAGCAGAACTTACCGCAGCGACTCGTTGTCGGAAGGCGCGCACATCCTCAACCGCGAGTGGTCGCGCCATCAGCTGTCGGTGCCGCGCGGCGATGCGCTGCGGCTGCGCTTTTCGATCCGCGACATCACGCCGCACATGTCGCTGAGTGCGCTTGCCTATGGCGCGCCTGCCACGGTACGGCCGGAGGACCGCGCCGAGGTGTTGCTGCTGCAGATGCCGCGCGCCGGCAACGGCATCGCGTCGTATGCGGGCGGCAACACGCCGATGGACCATACGCATTACGCACTGATCGACGTGCCTCGCGTGGCGCAGGTGCACTACAGCCGCGACCTGGACGTGCTGGTGCTGCGCATCGCCCAATCGCAGTTGATGGCGCAGCTGGAAGAGCTGTTGGGCCATCGGCCTGCCGATGCACTTCGGTTCGAGCCCGGCATGGCGCGCGGTACCGGCGCCTGGGCTGCGTGGGAGCCCGTGGCCGCGGCGCTGGACGCGCTGCAGCGCAGCAGCCTGGCCGACTTCCCCGAGCCGGCGATGGCGGCAATGGAGCGCATGGTGCTGTCGACGCTGCTGCTGGCGCAGCCCCACAACCACAGCGCTGCGCTGCTGAAACCCACCCCGCAGATCGCGCCGAGCCATGTGCGCCGCGCCGAGGAATTCATCCATGCCAACCTCGCACGCGCGCCAGGCACCGAAGAGATCGCGCGGCACGCGCAGGTCAGCGTGCGAGCGCTGTTCGATGGCTTCAAGGCCTTCCGCCAGACCACGCCCGCCGCCTACGTCCGCACCGCGCGGCTCGCAGCGGTGCGCGCCGAACTGCAGCGCAGCAACGATGGCGTCGCCGACATCGCACAGCGCTGGGGCTTTCAGCAT
>CAIQMJ010000443.1 GCA_903872875.1 uncultured Variovorax sp. | reverse complement strand
GCCTTTCCATTCGCCAGAAATTTCAGGTCTGCGTCGCGACCGGCTTTGCCCTGATGAGTCGGATGAGGCGGAACATCCGTTCCATGTGATTTCAGAATCTGTTCCTTCTGAGAGCGGGAGACTTGAGAGTGGGGTCGATGCCGCGGTCCAGGCAACGATCTCATTTGATTTTCGATTTCTGACTTGGCACGGCCTTTTTTTGGCTGCCAACAGTCTTCTTGGTCTCGGCCGCTCCAGGCAGATCAGCGGAGTGACTGCGACTTTCTTTTGTCGGCCCTGGCGTGAGTGACTTGTCGCTCGGCGGGTGTTTTTGGTGCACAACGATTCCTTGAAAATGTAGTTGATGATCTCGACGTGAGCACTTGTCGCGGTTGGAGACGCGAGCGGCCTTTCGCGCACTGACACCTACGTACGAGACGCATCGGCGTGCCGCCAATCCCCTTGAAGCGCAGTCGCGCTCGCCGTGCGCCTGAGCAAGCAGTTTTAGAGGATCGGCACCGGCCCAATCGCTTCGTGTATCAGCGGTCACGATCCGATGGTGTTTCTGAGCGCGGCTCCTTGTTCGAATCCGGCGTCAGATCTTCGCGAAGGCCAAATGGTGCGGAATCGTCCCGCTGAGAGTTTTCGGCGTTCAAGCGTTTGTCTCCGGCTCTTTCCGCCGGACCGTGTGTGGTGACCTCGCCGCCTGCGGCAGTGCGCTGGGTGGTGAACTTTTCCCCAGCGCCAACGTTGTCGACGCCGCCGTCTGTAGTCGGGCGCGTGCCGTCGCCGCTTCCCGCAATATTTGTTGCCATGATGACTCCTTTGAATGAGGAAATTTGGCCGCAACGCAGGCACGCTGTTGTAGGCGCACGGGGTCATCGCTTGCCGGGCTGGAAGCTACGGAGGGCGCGTCCCGCGCCTTCATTCGCTCCTGTCTGTCATGGTGGCCCTGAGTACGCAAGAAGATGGGGCCCAGGAGACCCGCCATGCAGTCCAATTCCTTAATGCCATCGGCCGTCGGAACGTATGAAGACCGACCTTTCACCTATCGCGGTTGCCACTTCATCTGCAGCGCGAGCGCTGCGGCAGGTTCGCTTTACCAGCCGCACGTCCTCTATCAGCACGGACTGGGTGGACTAGAGCAGATGGCCCTGCCGCTCGACACTGAGCCATACGCCAGCGCGGCGGAGGCGCTGCGACATGCCGAGCAACAAGCGGTGAGATGGGTACATGACCGCACTGGTGACGGGCAAGGCCGGTGCTAGCGATTCAGGCCGCGCACGTCGAAGATCGCCGAGGCGCCCAGGACTTCAGCGACCCACTGCTGCACCGAAACCCGCACCGAACAGGCCTCCGTGCTTCGCCGCCCGCACCGGCTCCAGCGCAGCCTCGCGCGGGCCGAGGTCGAGATCCTCGATCTGCGCCTGCAGCGCGAGCAGGCCGGCCGCCATCGCCTGGTGATAGGTCTCGTACAGCTCGTCGCTCTCGCTGACCTGAATCCACGCCTCGATGTACTCACCAGTGGCTTCGATCAGCAACCAATGGTAAGCACCCTCGCGGGGCTCGTCGACGAGGACGGTCAGTTTTCGGAGAGGTGTTCCCATGGGCGAAGTTTGCAGTCAGGCGAAAAGGTCGTCTACCGGCCCCCTCCTACGCGAGTGCAGCGCGGTCCGGACGAAGCCTGCGGCTGCGCGACGGTTACAGTAAATCTGTATCCGGAAGCCGACCTTTGTGCTGTTGGCTGGCTCTGACGCCATTCCGATTTGTTCTCGCACCATAGAGATCAGGTGCGATGAACCTCTTTCCCACCCCTACCGAATCACCAACGGCCACCGCTGATTGGACGATGAAATTCACCATCCACGACAGCGGGATGACCTGTCAGTGCACAGCCGTCGTGATGCGGCAGGAGAAGCCGATGTGCAACATCTCCATGACGAGCGATGGCCTGGACCACGACAGGGCACACATGCAGCTCGCCGAGAAGGCTCGCGCCTGGATTGCGGAGTATCAGGCGCGCCGCAGCGACGCCAGTTAGCCTAACCGGCGCGTTTGAGGGACGCGGCCGTCAGAAGACCCCAGCTTTGCACGGCGCGTTGGCACTTAACATCCGCGGCGGAGCCTATGGATGGCCTCGATCCCAACCCTTGGGCTCTGCCCATTGGCCCGCCTGTGCGCGGGCCACTTTTTGTACCAGCGCACTACCGTCACTGCGCTCGCGGCCAACGCCCAACTGCAGAATTACTTCGTTGCCTGCTGCAGCTCCTGGCGCACTGCATCGCCACTCTGCTTGCTACCGCGGCTCGACCCGATGAAATACGCGATGGCGCCCGTTAGCCCCGTCTCGATGGTGGCGTAGGCCCGCACGATCAGAGCCCGCAAGAACTCGTCGGTGGGCAGCGGAGCGATAGAACAGCACGAAGGTCCCGGCCCACAACACGAACAGCACAAAGAGGATGACCTGAGGCGTCGGATCCTTCGTGGCGATCTGACGAGCCCGAGCGTCCTGCACATCCTTCATGATCGCCTCGTCCGCCGCCTGGTTCAACCTGGTCAAGTCAATGTCGAGCTCGCGCATGCGCACGGCGAACGCCTGATCGGCCGCCTTTATGGCGACCACCTGCTCGCCGGTGAGTTGGCCGGCCGACAGCGCCGCGGCGACATCCGTCTCAGTCGCTGCGGGGTTACCAGCACCGCGTCTGCCAGCACCTTCAAGGCCATGTCGGCGAGCGGGCCGCCCAGCGCCGTGCCCAGGGTCAGCGCGATGCCGCCGACCAGCTTCTTC
>CAIQMJ010000442.1 GCA_903872875.1 uncultured Variovorax sp. | reverse complement strand
GAAACACCGCGGAACCGGCTTTGCCGGGCCGCTGGTGTTGCCCCCGGAAGGGGGTTGGCAAAGGCGACACGAAGTGCGCCCAAGCCTGGGGGAGAACCTATTGAGGTACGTAGCCCTGCGCCGTGTCGGCGCCTTCGCCGAAGAAGTGCTTTTCCATCTGGCGGGCCAGGTACTGGCGCGCGCGCAGGTCGGCCAGGTTCAGCCGGTTCTCGTTGACCAGCATCGTCTGCTGCTTGAGCCAGGCGGCCCAGGCTTCCTTGCTGACGTTCTCCCAGAGACGCTTGCCCAGATCGCCGGGGTAGGGTGGGAAATCGAGGCCTTCGGCCTCTTTGCCGAGCTTGATGCACTGGACCATGCGTGCCATTTGGAACTGCTTTCTGATGTGGGTTGTGGAGGCCTGACCGGCCTCCTTAGTTGATTTGGCTATTAGGAACTGAATAAACGGTAGTTCCTGTTTGAAGGGTCGACTTCCAGAATCCGCAGCTTCTACTGCTGATTGCCTCCGAAAGAACCCCATGAGCCTTCGCCGCGACTTTATCAAGCTTTCCGTCGGTGCCGCGCTCGGCACGAGCATGGCCCTTGCGGCTCTGCCGTCGTTTGCGCAGACCGTGAACCTGCTCAACGTGTCGTACGACCCGACGCGGGAGCTCTATGTCGACTACAACGCAGCCTTCGCCAAGTACTGGAAGGCCAAGACAGGCCAGGACGTGGTGATCAAGCAGTCGCACGGCGGTTCGGGCAAGCAGGCGCGCTCGATCATCGACGGCATCGACGCCGACGTTGCCACGCTGGCGCTGGCCGGCGATACCGACGCGCTCGTCACGAACGGCGGGCTGGTCAAGCCCGATTGGCAGAAGCGTCTGCCGCACAACTCGGCGCCCTACACCTCGACCATCGTGTTCCTCGTGAAGAAGGGCAATCCGAAGGGCGTGAAGGACTGGGACGACCTGATCAAGCCTGGCGTGCAGGTGATCACGCCGAACCCGAAGACCTCGGGCGGCGCACGCTGGAACTACCTTGCAGCCTGGGAATTCGCCAAGCGCAAGTACGGCGGCGACGACAAGGCCAAGGACTTCGTCGCGAAGCTGTTCAAGAACGTTCCGGTGCTGGACACCGGCGCGCGCGGCTCGACCATCACCTTCGTCCAGCGCGGCGTCGGCGACGTGCTGCTGGCCTGGGAAAACGAGGCCTACCTGGCGCTGAAGGAATTCGGTCCCGAGAAGTTCGACATCGTCGCGCCCTCGATCAGCATCCTGGCGGAGCCTACCGTGGCCGTCGTCGACAAGGTGGTCGACCGCAAGGGCACGCGTGCCGTCGCCGAGGAGTATCTGAAGTACCTGTACTCGGACGAAGGCCAGGACATCGCCGGCCGCAACTACTACCGCCCGACCTCCGAAAAGGCGAAGGCGAAGTACGACAAGCAGTTCCCGAAGCTGACGCTGTTCACCATCGACGAGGCCTTCGGCGGCTGGGCGAAGGCCGACAAGGCCCACTTCGCCGACGGCGGTTCGTTCGACCAGATCTACGTGAAGTAAGACGACGAAACGAACGAAAGCTTCTGCGTGACTGTTCTCCTCATTGCCGGAAGCCCTTCGGCTCCATCGCGCTCCACGGCGCTGCTGGAGTCGGTGGGCGAACGCCTCGTCCGGCGCGGCGCATCGATCGACCGGCTGACCATCCGCGAATTGCCGGCACAGCCTCTTCTGCTGGCCGAGTGGGGCCATCCGGCCATCGAGCGCGCGATCGCGCAGGTCGCACAGGCCCGCGTGATCGTGGTGTCGACGCCGGTCTACAAGGCGGCCTATGCGGGCGTGCTCAAGGTGTTTCTTGACTTGCTCGCTCAGGACGCCTTGAAGGGCAAGACGGTGCTGCCGCTGGCCACCGGCGGCAGTCCGCACCACATGCTGGCGCTCGACTACGCGCTGCGGCCGGTGCTGCAGTCGTTGTCGGCGCGGCACATCCTGCCGGGCGTGTATGCCTCGGATGCGCAGATCACGCTCACGCCGGAGCGCGCCTATCAGGTCCACACCGACTTGGCACACCGGCTCGACGAAGCGGTCGAGACGCTGGCCACTGAAGGCTTGAAGCTGGCGCCGGTGCCGGGCTTTGCGCCGGTCGCGTTCTCGTCGGTGCGATGTAGCGTCTGACGGGCCGGCCGTGCTCAAGGCCGCCCCGTCGCCGCTGCGCTGACCGCAGCGGACCGACCTCTCATTTTTCCTGTCCCCGAAAAAACCGCCGATGCGCGGCCGGGGACGAACGCATCCCGAACACAGACAACGGACCTCGAATGACCTCCATCTCGCTTCCCCGCCGCCGCTTGATCCAGGGCGCTGCCGCCAGCCTCGCACTGCCGGCCTTTGCCACGTTTGCGCAATCCGCGGGCGCCGCGCGCACGCTGCGCGTCGGCAACCAGAAGGGCAGCCTGAGCCTGCTCAAGGGCCGTGGCACGCTCGAGAAACGGTTGGCGCCGCTCAACGTCTCGGTCAAGTGGACCGAGTTCACGGCGGGCCCGGTGCAGCTCGAGGCGCTCAACGTCGGCTCGATCGACTTCGGCGACGTCGGCGAAGCACCGCCGATCTTCGCGCAGGCCGCCGGCGCGCCGCTGGCCTACGTGGCTGCGACGGTGCCGCGTCCGCAGTCCGAGGCGGTGCTCGTGCCGAAGGACTCGAAGATCCGCACCGTGGCCGACCTGCGTGGCAAGAAGATCGCGCTGAACAAGGGCTCGAACGTTCACTACTTCATCGTCAAGCTGTTCGAGAAGGCCGGCCTGCCTTACAGCGACCTGAACCTGGTCTACCTCCCGCCGGCCGATGCGCGCGCGGCGTTCGAGAAGGGCTCGATCGACGCCTGGGTGATCTGGGACCCGTTCCTCGCCGCCGCCGAGAAGACGCTGGACGCACGCGTGCTGGCCGACGCCACCGGCGTGGTGGGAAACCGTGCCTACTACTTCTCGTCACTCGACTACGTCGCGAAGAACGCCGACGTGCTGTCGATCGTGACGGAAGAGATCAACCGCATCGACCAGTGGGCCGTCGCCAACAAGGACGCGTTCGCCGGCGAGCTGTCGACGCTGTGGGGCATTCCCAAGCCTGTCGTCGACGTGTCGGTGGGCCGCTCGGGCTACGGCACCACGCCGATCACGAAGGCGATCCTGGCCGAGCAGCAACGCATCGCCGACACCTTTTTCGACCTGAAGCTGATCCCCAAGAAGATCAACGTGCTCGACGCCGCAGGCGCCGGCATCGCCTGAGCGAGATCACGCCGCGAGCAGCCCGGCGGCGCACACAGACAAGGACTTCCCCATGCAAATCTTCTGGTTCCTTCCTACGCACGGCGACAGCCGCTATCTCGGTACGACCGAGGGGGCTCGCTCGGTCGACCTGGCCTATCTGCAACAGGTGGCCGGTGCGGCCGATCGCCTCGGCTACGAGGGTGTGCTGATACCGACCGGCCGTTCCTGCGAAGACCCGTGGGTCATCGCGTCGAGCCTGATCGGCGCGACGAGCCGGCTGAAGTTCCTGGTCGCGGTGCGCCCGGGCCTGCACCAGCCGAGCCTCGCCGCGCGCATGGCCGCGACCTTCGACCGGCTGTCCGGCGGACGCGTGCTGGTGAACCTGGTGACCGGTGGCGACCAGGCAGAACTGGAAGGCGACGGCGTGTTCCTCGACCATGCATCGCGCTACGAGCAGTCGGCCGAATTCATCCGCATCTGGCGCGAGATCATCGCGCGCAGCCACGACGGCCAGAGCTTCGATTACGAAGGCAAGCACCTGAGCGTGAAGGGCGCGAAGCTGCTGTTCCCGCCGACGCAGAAGCCGTATCCGCCGGTCTGGTTCGGCGGTTCCTCCGAAGCGGCCCATGAGCTGGCCGCCGAACAGGTCGACACCTACCTGACGTGGGGCGAGCCGCCCGCCGAAGTCGCGAAGAAGATCGCCGACGTGAAGGCGCGCGCAGCCCGCAAGGGGCGCAGCGTGAAGTTCGGCATCCGCCTGCACGTGATCGTGCGCGAAACCGCCGACGAAGCCTGGAAGGCGGCCGAGTCGCTGATCAGCCGCGTCGACGACCAGACGGTCATCCGCGCGCAGGCCGCGTTCTCGAAGATGGATTCGGTGGGCCAGCGCCGCATGGCCGCGTTGCACGCCGGCGGCGCCAAGCGCAAGCGCGAGGATCTCGAGATCAGCCCGAACCTGTGGGCCGGTGTGGGGCTGGTCCGCGGCGGTGCGGGCACGGCGCTGGTCGGCGATGCGAAGACCGTGGCCGCGCGCATCGAGGAATACGCGGCGCTCGGGCTCGACAACTTCATCCTGTCGGGCTACCCGCATCTGGAAGAGTCCTATCGCTTCGCCGAACTGGTGTTCCCGCTGCTGCCGCGCAAGCAGCGCCCTGGCTTGCCGGGTCAGACGCTGACCGGCCCGTTCGGCGAAGTCGTTGCCAATCTCGATGCGCCGTCGCGCCTCGTCTCGCAAAGCTGAGTGCCTCCGATGAACGAACAAGTCCACGAACTGCCGCCGAGCAGTCTGAACGTGCCACCGGTGATCGGCCCGGCGCTACGGCAGTTCGCCCTGCGCTCGGTGCAGCGATTGATCCCCTGGCTGGTGCCGGTCGCGCTGATCGCTGTCTGGCAGATCGCGTCGTCGCTCGGCTGGCTGTCCACGCGCGTGCTGCCGGCACCGGTCGACGTCATCAAGGCGGCCTGGAAGCTGACCGCCTCGGGCGAACTCTGGACGCACGTCAAGGTCAGTGCGGGCAGGGCGCTTGGCGGCCTGGCGATCGGCGGCGGACTCGGGCTGGCGCTCGGGCTGTTGACCGGCTCGGTGCGCTTCTTCGAGACGCTGCTCGACTCGACCATCCAGATGGTGCGCAACATCCCCGCGTTGGCGCTGATCCCGCTGGTGATCCTGTGGTTCGGCATCGACGAGTCGGCCAAGCTGTTCCTGATCAGCATTTCGGTGTTCTTTCCGATCTACCTTAACACCTTCCATGGCATCCGCAACGTCGACCCGCAACTCATCGAGATGGGCCGCACCTACGGGCTCACGCGCTGGCAGCTCTACAAGGAAGTGATCCTTCCGGGCGCGCTGTCGTCGATCCTGGTTGGCCTGCGTTTTTCACTCGGGTTGATGTGGGTGATCCTGATCGTGGCCGAGACCATCTCGGCGCAGTCCGGCATCGGCTACCTCACGATGAACGCCCGCGAGTTCCTGCAGACCGACATCGTGCTTGTCGGCATCCTGCTGTATGCGCTGCTGGGCAAGCTGGCCGACCTGTTTGCGCGCGCGCTCGAACAGTGGTGGCTGCGCTGGCATCCCGGGTACAGGAGCTAACCCCCAGTTTTCGCGCACTTCGTGTCGCTTCGCCAACCCCTTGCAAGGGGCCACACCAGCGGCCTGGCAAAGCCAGTTCCGCGGTGTCCCACGAAGGACCGGTTCGTTCACACATTTCTTTCTGATGGATCGATCGATGACGCTTGACACTCTTTTCATGAAACGCCGCCACGCACTTGCTGCGCTGGCCTCGCTGGCCGCCATTGGCAGCGGCCTGGCTTCGGCTCAGGGTACGGCGCCGTCGATCGTGCGCATCGGCTACCAGAAGTCCTCGACGCTGACCGCCGTGCTCAAGACACAGGGCGTGCTGGAGAAGCAGCTCGCGCCGCTCGGCGTCAAGGTCAGCTGGCATGAGTTCACCAGCGGGTTGCCCTTGCTGGAAGCCCTGAACCTCGACAACCTCGATTTCAGCGCCGACGTGGCCGACACGGTGCCGGTGTTCGCGCAGGCGGCCGGCGCCAGGCTGACTTTCGTGGCGCAGGAGGCACCGTCGCCAGCCGCGCAGGCGATCGTGGTGAAGGCCGATTCGCCGCTGAAATCGGTGGCGGACCTGAAGGGGCGCAAGGTCGGTTTCGCGAAGGCGGCCGGCGCCCACTACCTGCTGATCGCCGCGCTGGAGAAGGCGGGCCTGTCTCTGAAGGACATCGAACCAGCGTACCTCACGCCGGCCGATGGCCGCGCGGCATTCGAGAAGGGCGCCATCGACGCGTGGGTCGTATGGGATCCGTTCCTGTCGGCCGCACAGCGGCAGTCGAACGTGCGCGTGCTGGCCGACGGCACGGGCATCGCGTCGTACCAGCGCTACTACCTTGCGGCGACGCGCTTCGCGCAGGCGCGGCCGGACGTGCTGAACGTAATCTATGCCGAACTCGACCGGGCCGGTAAGTGGGTCAAGCAGAGCCCGAAGGACGCGGCAGCGCTGCTCGCGCCGGTCTGGGGCATCGACGCCGCGACGGTCGAGCAGGCCAACGAACGGCGCAGCTATGCGGTGCGTCCGGCGACCGCAGCGAACATCGGCGAGCAGCAGAAGATCGCCGATGCCTTCTTCGCCGAGAAGCTGCTGCCGCGCAAGATCGACGCGCTGGATGTGGCGTTGTTCAAGCCAGGAGCTGGCGTATGACTGCAGTCATTGACGCACCGGCGATCCCGGGCGGGGTCAAGCTCGAAATCCGCCACGTCCACAAACGCTATGGCGAGCGCGAAGTGCTGCGCGATACGCAGCTGAAGATCGAGCCGGGCCAGTTCATCGCGATCGTCGGCCGAAGCGGCTGCGGCAAGAGCACGCTGCTGAGGCTGGTGGCCGGGCTGGAGCCGGCGTCCGATGGCGCGCTCTACACCGATGGCCGCGCGATCGACGGCCTGCACGACGACACGCGGATCATGTTCCAGGAGGCGCGCCTGCTGCCATGGCGGCGGGTGCTTGACAACGTGACGCTGGGCCTGCCCGACAACCTGCGCCAGCGGGGCCGCGAGGTGCTCGCGCAGGTCGGCCTGGCCGAGCGCGAAACCGAATGGCCGGCGCGCCTGTCGGGTGGCCAGCGGCAACGTGTCGCGCTGGCCCGTGCACTGGTGCATCACCCGCGGCTGTTGCTGCTCGACGAACCGCTTGGGGCGCTCGACGCGCTGACCCGCATCGAGATGCACCGACTGATCGAGAACCTGTGGCAGCGCCATCGCTTCACCGCGTTGCTGGTGACGCACGACGTGCAGGAGGCGGTGGCGCTGGCCGACCGCGTGATCCTGATCGAGGACGGTCGCATTGCACTCGACGAGAACATCGCGCTGGCACGGCCGCGCTCGCAGGGCGACGCGGCATTCGCGGCGATCGAGAAACGCATCCTCGACCGCGTGCTGCAGAAGCCCGATGCCGATGTTGGCGACCCCGCCAACGACACGCGCTGGGCCGACGGTCCGGCGCACGCCCTTCGCTGGGCGCTCTGATCATTTTTTCGCTTTCAACCCAAGGAGTCATTCATGTCCATCCAAGCCATCAACGTCCGCAATCAATTCAAGGGCAAGGTGAAGGAGATCATTCGCGGCGACGTCGTGTCCGAAGTCGATGTCGAGACGCCGTGGGGCATCGTGACCTCGGTGATCACGACGCGTTCGGTCGACGAGCTGCAACTGAAGCCGGGCTCCGACGTGGTCGCGTTGGTGAAGTCGACGGAAGTGTCGATCGCCAAACTCTGATGTCGGCGGGGCCGTTCAACCCCGCGGCCTGCTGGTTCATCGGTATCGCCGCAGAATGCCGCGACTCTTCTCGGGACACTGATCGATGGCCTCCAGCAAACAACTTCGGCTCGGCGCGTTCATGCGCCCCGTCAGCATCCACACCGGCGCATGGCGGTATCCCGGCGCGTGGCGCGATGCCAACTTCAGCCTTCCGCGCCTCACGCAGTTGATCAAGACACTGGAGCGCGGGCGCTTCGATGTCTTCTTCATGGCCGACCACCTGGCGGTGCTCAACATGCCGGTGGAAGCACTCAAGCGCAGCCATACCGTCACGTCCTTCGAGCCGCTCACGCTGCTGTCGGCGCTCTCGCAGCACACCGAGCACATCGGCCTGATCGCCACCGCATCCACCACCTTCGACGAGCCTTTCCACATCGCGCGGCGCTTCGCCTCGCTGGACCATCTGAGCGAAGGGCGCGCGGGCTGGAACATCGTGACCACGTCGAACCCCGATGCGGCACTCAACTTCGGCCGGGACGACCACATGGAACACGACGAGCGCTACGCCCGCGCCCGCGAGTTCTACGACGTCGTCACCGGCCTCTGGGACAGCTGGGCCGACGACGCCTTCCTGCGCGACGCCGAGAGCGGGCTGTTCTTCGACACGGAACGGCTGCACGTGCTCAATCACAAGGGCAAGCATCTGTCGGTGCGCGGGCCGCTGCACAT
>CAIQMJ010000441.1 GCA_903872875.1 uncultured Variovorax sp. | reverse complement strand
TTCTCTACAACAACCTGCACCTCGTGCACCACCGCTCGCCGACGCTGGCCTGGTACCGCATTCCGGCCAGGTGGCGCGCCAATCGGGCAGAGATGCTGGCGACGAACGGCAACTTCTATTACAGGGGTTATGCCGAGATCGCTCGACGTTTCATGTTCCGGCCCGTGTTCGACCCGGCGCATCCGAAGTGGTGAGCCGGCAATGGCCGCCGCGCCCCCAGTTTCTGCATCCCACGTTTTCCACTCTTGCGGAGTTCCATCCATGAATGCTGTGTCTTCCCGGCTTCTTGCCGCTCTGGCCTCGCTGCTGCTCGCCACCTCGGTGGCGGCGCAGGAGTTTCCGAACAAGCCGATCCACATGATCGTGCCCTACCCGGCGGGCGGCATCGCCGACAAGATCGCGCGCGACGCATCCGACGAACTGGGCAAGCGGCTCAAGCAGCCGGTGGTGGTGGAGAACCGCTCCGGCGCGGCCGGCAACATCGGCTTCGACTGGGTGGCGCGCCAGCCGGCCGACGGCTACACGCTGCTGCTCGCACCGGCGTCCAATCTCACGGTGCAGCCGGCGCTGTTCAAGCAGCTGTCGTATGACCTGGAGAAGGACTTCACGCCCGTGTCGCTGCTGGTGTTGACGCCGCAGGTGCTGCTGGTGAACCCGAACGTGCCCGCCAACAACCCCAAGGAACTCATCGAATACTCGAAGAAGAACCCCGGCAAGGTCAATTTCGGCGTGAGCCTGGGTGCCTACTCGCACCTGGCCGGCGAGATGCTCAAGACGCAGACCGGCGCCGACTTCACCGCCATTCCGTACCAGGGCGCGGCACCGGCCATGACCGATCTGCTTTCGGGCCAGACGCAGTTCATCTTCAATGAAGTGATCACCGCCATCCCGAACGTGCAGGCCGGCAAGCTGAAGCCATTGGCCGTGGCCTACAAGTCGCGCGCACCCTGGCTGCCCAACGTGCCGACCATGGCGGAGGTCGGATTCCCCGGTTTCGAAGTGACCTCGTGGTACGCGGTGGTCGCCAGGGCCGGCACGCCGCGGCCGCTCATCGACAGGATCTCCAGGGAGCTCGCCGCCATCGTGCAGAGCCCCGAGTTCAAGAAGCGCTACGACGACATCGGCGCCTTCACGATCGGCAGCACGCCGGAGGAACTCGGCACCTTCATCAAGTCGGAAACCGTCAAGTGGACGGCCGTGGTCAAGCAGGCCGGCATCCAGCCCAACTGACCGCGCAACGGCCCCGACCCGACCACCCCCTTCGGACAATCCCGTCCAGACCCTCTCTTCCTTACCGGACACCCCATGCACATCCGTCGCCACTTCCTCATCGCCGCAGTCGCCGCCGCTGGCTTCACCGGCCTCGCCCACGCGCAGGCCGTGCTCACCGTCGGCACCGACGCCACCTTCCCGCCGATGGAGTTCACCGAGAACGGCAAGCGCACCGGCTTCGACATCGAGCTGGTCGAAGCCGTCGGCAAGGCGATGGGCCGCAAGGTCGAGTGGGTGGACATCGACTTCAAGGGCCTGATCCCCGGCCTGATCTCGAAGCGCTTCGACATGGCGGTGTCGGCGATCTACATCACGGACGAGCGCAAGAAGGTGGTCGACTTCACCGCGCCCTATTACGCGGGCGGCCTGGTCGCGATGGTCAAGGCCGACAACACCAGCATCAAGTCGCCGGCCGACCTGAACGGCAAGAAGGTCAGCGTGCAGGTCGGCACCAAGTCGGTCGGCTACGTGAAGGACAAGTATCCGCAGGTGCAGCTGATGGAGGTGGAGAAGAACCAGGAGATGTTCAACCTGGTCGACATCGGCCGCAGCGACGCGGCCGTGACCGGCAAGCCTGCCGCCTACCAGTACGTGCGCACGCGCCCCGGCCTGAAGGTGCTCGACGAGCAACTCACGACCGAGGAATACGGCATGGCGATCCGCAAGGACACGCCTGAGCTGACCGCGGCCGTCAACGGTGCGATCGAGAAGCTGAAGGCGGACGGCACCTATGCCACGATCGTGAAGAAGTGGTTCAGCAACACGACGAAGTGACCCGTTTTGTTCCTTCCCCCCGTGGGGGAAGGGGTGGGGATGGGGCGCGATGCGAGCGCCGCCTGCCCCCACCCCAACGCTTCCCCGGAGGGGGGGAGGGAGCAGGAACCGACCACCATGGAACTTGATTTCTCGCCCGTCTGGGCCGGCTGGCCCGACCTGCTGCGCGGCGCGCTGGTCACGGTGGAGATCACCGCCTGCGCGCTGCTGCTGGGCTGTGTGCTCGGGCTGCTGGTCGGCATCGGCCGGCTGGACCCGACGCGGCGCTGGCTCTACGGTGCGTGCACGGCCTATGTCGCCGCCATCCGCGGCACGCCGCTGCTGGTGCAGCTCTTCATCCTGTTCTTCGGCCTGCCGCACTTCGGCATCCTGCTGCCGGCCTTCCTGTGCGGCGTGCTGGGGCTGGGCGTGTATTCGGGCGCGTACGTGTCGGAGATCGTGCGCGGCGCGATCCAGTCGATCGACCGCGGCCAGACGCTGGCGGCCCAGTCGCTGGGCATGACGCCGGCGGTGGCGATGCGCCAGATCGTGCTGCCACAGGCGGTGGTACGCATGATCCCGCCGCTTGGCAACGAGTTCATCGCGCTCATCAAGAACTCGGCGCTGGTGTCGCTGCTGACCATCCACGACGTGATGCACGAGGGCCAGAAGATCATCAGCGTGTCGTACCGGTCGCTCGAGGTCTACCTGGCCATCGCGCTCGTGTACTTCGTGCTGACGGGCACCGTCACGCTGGTGCTGCGGCATTTCGAACAGAAGCTGCGGCAGGGCGGGCTGGTCCGATGACCGACGTTCATCGTTTCGATCGGCAGGCCTTGCCCGTGATGCCCTGGAAGAACGGCGGCGGCACCACGCGCCAGATCGCGAGCTGGCCGCCCGGCGCCGGGCTCGACGCGTTCCTGTGGCGCGTGAGCATCGCGACCATTGCCGCGAGCGGCCCGTTCTCGGTCTTCGCGGGAGTGGACCGCACGATCATGCTGCTGGACGGCGAGGGGGTGCGGCTGCACGCCGCCGACGGCAGCATCGACCATCGCCTCGACCAGCCGCACGAGCCCTTCGCGTTCAGCGGCGACGTGGCGCTCGATTGCAATGTGCTCGGCGGCGCGTCGACCGACTTCAACGTGATGAGCCGGCGTGCAAACTGCCGTGCGGATGTGCGCGTGCTGCGTGCGGCGCATGCGTTGCCCGGCGCGACCGCCGGCCTCCTGATGAGCCTGCAAGGCACATGGCAGGCCGACGGCGAAACGCTGGCTGCCGGCGAAGGCCTGTGGTGGGCCGACGAACCGCGCGCCTGGGCGCTGGCGTCGGTCGGCGGCACGGGCACGCTGGTGGCCGTGCGCTGGTTCTCCCGCAGTTGATGCGCGGCCACCACCTGCCGCAAGATCACTGGACACGACCCTGAACATCCCGATGAAACCCTTCGATTCGCTGCCTCCCGCCGACGGCCTCTGGACTGGGCTGCGCCTGTTGTCCGACCCGCAGACCGATGCCGCCATCGTGGTCGCGCAAGGGGCCATCGCATGGGTCGGTCCGCATGCGGCGCTGCCCGCGGAATTCGATGCGTTGCCGCGGCACGATGGCGGCGGTGCGCTCGCCACGCCGGGGCTGGTCGATTGCCACACGCACCTGGTCTACGGCGGTCAGCGCGCCAACGAGTTCGCGATGCGGCTGGCCGGCGCAAGCTACGAGGAGGTGGCCAAGGCGGGCGGCGGCATCGTGTCGAGCGTGCGCGCGACGCGCGAGGCGAGCGAGGACGATCTGTTCGCGAGCGCGTCGGTGCGGCTTCAGTCGCTGCTGGCCGAGGGCGTCTGCGCGATCGAGATCAAGTCGGGCTACGGCCTGTCGCTGGAACACGAGCGCAAGCAGTTGCGTGTGGCGCGGCGGCTCGGCGAGGCGCATGGCGTGACGGTGCGCACGACCTTCCTGGGCGCGCACGCACTGCCGCCCGAGTACGCTGGCCGAAGCGGCGACTACATCGACCTGGTGTGCCGCGAGATGCTGCCGGCGCTCGCGGCCGAAGGCCTGGTCGATGCGGTCGATGTGTTCTGCGAGCGCATCGCGTTCTCGCTGGACGAGACGGAGCAGGTCTTTCGCGCCGCGCAGGCGCTCGGACTACCGGTCAAGCTGCACGCGGAGCAGCTGTCGGACATGGGCGGCGCGGCGCTGGCTGCACGCTACGGCGCGTTGTCGTGCGATCACGTCGAACATCTGTCGCAGGCCGGCATCGACGCGATGCGCGCGGCGGGCACCGTCGCGGTGTTGCTGCCCGGCGCGTACTACACGCTGCGCGACACGCACCTGCCGCCGATCGCCGCCTTGCGCGCGGCCGGCGTGCCGATGGCGGTGTCGACCGACCACAACCCCGGCACCTCACCCGCGTTGAGCCTTCTGCTGATGGTCAACATGGCGTGCACGTTGTTCCGTCTGACGGTGCCGGAAGCCATCGATGCCGTGACCGTGCATGCGGCGCGCGCGCTGGATCTGCAGGCGACGCACGGGGCGCTTGCTGTGGGCATGCCGGCGAACTTCGTGTTGTGGAATTTGCGGGAACCTGCGGAGTTGGCTTACTGGTTCGGACAGCGGCCTGTGCGGGCTGTGGTGCGGCAGGGGCGGGTGGTGACGTGATGCGCGCGTTGGTTGCCAAGGCTGTTGGACGTTGGGGAGCGTTGGCTTGTGGTGTGGTCTCCGGACGTTGGGGAGCGCGCCCGGTACGCGGTGCAGTCCAGGCGACCCGCTGTACCGGCCCTTCGGGCTCCCTTGCGGTGCCCGCCTTCCGCGGGGTCCCGCCCAAACTCGCTTCGCTCAAACAAGGGCGAGCCCTGATCCGCGGAAGGCTGCGCTCCTCAGCGGTACAGAAGGGAATCGCCTGGACTGCACCGCATACCGGGCGCTTGGGGGTGTTCGACGAGCACGTGCACCTCGACGAATCGCAGCGGCAGGCCGTGCGGCTTGGCGGCCGTGGCGACGTGCGACGGCCCACTGAGCAAGGCTCGTTGGCAGCGAGCGCAAGTTGGTTTTCAAGGATGCTCAACGCGCGTGTCGGGCGTCGGTGGGTGGGATGCCTTGGGGCGGCTGTCCGGCTCCGGCGAGCACCGCAGTGGAAGGCGGATCAGGGCCGCAGCTGTTTGAG
>CAIQMJ010000440.1 GCA_903872875.1 uncultured Variovorax sp. | reverse complement strand
TCGGCCAACAACGCCGGCGCGCAGACCTCGTTCATTCCGCTGCTGACGCTGGGCATTCCGCCGAATGCCGTGATGGCGCTGATGGTCGGCGCAATGACCATCCACAACATCCAGCCCGGTCCGCAGGTCATGACGAGCAACCCCGAACTGTTCTGGGGGCTGATCGCCTCGATGTGGATCGGCAACGCGATGCTCATCATCCTGAACCTGCCGCTGATCGGCATGTGGATCAAGCTGCTGACCGTGCCCTACCGGTTCCTGTTCCCGGCGATCGTGCTGTTCTGCGCGATCGGCGTGTATTCGACCAACAACAACACCTTCGACGTGTGGATGGTCGGACTGTTCGGCTTCATCGGCTACCTGTTCCTCAAGCTCAAGACCGAGCCCGCGCCGCTGCTGCTGGGCTTCATCCTGGGCCCGATGATGGAAGAGAACCTGCGCCGCGCGCTGCTGCTGTCGCGCGGCACCTGGAGCGTGTTCGTGACGCGGCCGCTGTCGGCCGGCCTGTTGGCCGCGGCGGTGCTGCTGCTCGTGATCGTGCTGCTGCCCGCAGTGAAGTCGAAACGCGAAGAGGCATTCGTCGAGGACTGACCAGGCTCTCCCCAAGGCTTGCGCACTTCGTGTCGCAGCGCCAACCCCGTTCCGGGGGCAACACCAGCAGCCCGTCGAAGCCGGTTCTGCGGTGTTCCTGGTATGTCGAATTCAGGCCTTGCGGGGCTTGACGCGGGAAGCGGCTTCCTTGGCATTGACGCGAGCCGTGTCGATGTCGGTGGCGCGGGCCAGGGCGACGCCCATGCGGCGCTTGACGAAGCTCTCGGGCTTGCCGAACAGGCGGATGTCGGTGCCGGGGATCTGTAGCGCCTCGGCGACGCCGTCGAACACGATGCCGGTGGCATCGACGCCGCCATAGATCACGGCGCTGGCACCGGGGCTGCGCAGGCTGGTGTCGACCGGCAGGCCGAGGATCGCGCGTGCGTGCAGCTCGAATTCGTTCTGCCACTGCGTCGCCATCGTCACCATGCCGGTGTCGTGCGGACGCGGGCTGACCTCGCTGAACCAGACCTCGTCGCCCTTCACGAACAGCTCGACGCCGAAAAGCCCCTGGCCGCCGAGATCCGAAGTCACTTTCTCCGCGATCTGCTGCGCCTTCTGCAGCGCCGCCGGTGCCATCGGATGCGGCTGCCAGCTCTCGACATAGTCGCCGCTGACCTGCACATGGCCGATCGGTTCGCAGAACCGAGTCTGCACCGCACCCGAGGCGTCCAGCGCACGCACGGTCAGCAGCGTGATCTCGTAGTCGAAGTCGATGAAGCCCTCGACGATCACCCGGCCGTGACTCACGCGGCCTCCCGCCATCGCATAGTCCCAGGCGGTCTTCACGTCGGCCGGGCCGTCGATCTTGCTCTGTCCCTTGCCCGAGCTGCTCATCACCGGCTTGACGATGCACGGGTACCCGATGCCTCCGTCGATCGCGGCCTGCAGTTCCCCGAGCGAATCGCAGAACTTGTACGGGCTCGTCGGCACGCCCAGCGTCTCGGCGGCGAGTCGGCGAATGCCTTCACGGTCCATCGTGAGCCGTGCGGCGCGCGCGGTCGGGATCACGCGGACGACACCGGCCGCCTCGAGCTCCTGCAGCATCGGCGTTGCGATCGCCTCGATCTCGGGCACCACGAGCTGCGGCTTCTCGGCCTCGATCAGCGCCTTCAGTTGCGCCGGGTCGCTCATCGTGATGGTGCGCGCGTGGTGCGCCACCTGCTGGCCTGGCGCATCGGGATAGCGGTCGACCGCGATGGTCTCGACGCCAAGGCGCTGCAGCGCGATCAGCACCTCCTTGCCGAGCTCGCCGGAGCCCAGCAGCATGACGCGGGTGGCAGAAGGAGAAAGGGGTGTGCCGAAGGTTGGCATGAGAGCGTGCTCCGAGGGGAAAACGGCGGACTTTAATGCAATGGCGATGTCGCCGCGGCGAACGGCGGCGCAAAAGTGCTGCGCCACAATCGATGCCATGCGAGGGCATGCCCTCCTCCTCTTTTCTTTTTCATATCCATTTTCGAAGGAGTTTTCTCATGGCGATTCAAACGGTCGGGATCATCGGCGCGGGCACGATGGGCAACGGCATCGCGCAGGCCTGCGCGGTGTCGGGCGTGAAGGTGGTGATGGTCGACATCTCGCAGGCGGCGGTCGACAAGGGCCTGGCCACGGTGTCGGGCAGCCTCGACCGCCTGATCAAGAAGGATAAGCTGACCGAAGCGCAGAAGGGCGCCGCGCTCGCACTCATCCAGGGATCGACGAACTACGACGACCTGAAAACCGCACAACTGGTCATCGAGGCCGCGACCGAGAACCACGAGCTCAAGCTGAAGATCCTCAAGCAGGTCGATGCGCTGCTGCCGCCGGACGTGATCGTCGCGTCGAACACCTCGTCGATCTCGATCACGCAGCTCGCCGCCGCCACCTCGCGTGCCGACCGCTTCATCGGCATGCACTTCTTCAACCCGGTGCCGATGATGGCGCTGGTGGAGATCATCCGCGGCTACCTGACCAGCGACGCCACTCACGACGCGGTCAAGGAGCTTGCCGTGGCGCTGGGCAAGTCGCCGATCACGGTGAAGAACGCGCCCGGCTTCGTGGTCAACCGCATCCTGGTGCCGATGATCAACGAGGCCTTCTTCGTGCTGTCCGAAGGGCTGGCGACGGCCGAGGACATCGACGCCGGCATGAAGCTCGGCTGCAACCAGCCGATCGGCCCGCTGGCACTGGCCGACATGATCGGCCTTGACGTCTGCCTCGCGGTGATGGAGGTCTACCTCGAGCAGTTCGGCGACTCGAAGTACCGCCCATGTCCGCTGCTGAAGGAAATGGTTGCGGCGGGTCAGCTCGGCCGCAAAACGAAACGCGGCGTGTACTCATATTGATTCGCCCCCCAGGCTGCGGCGCACTTCGTGTCGCCTTTCGCCACCCCCTTCCAGGGCAACACCAGCGGCCCGGCAAGGCCGGTTCCGCAGTGTTTCACGATAAGTCAAAGACAACTCCAGGAGACAAGACGCCATGACCGCCATTCCCACAACGCCACCGCCCGAGGGCTGCATCGACACCCAGGTGCTCGACCACGTGCTGCTGATCGGCATCAACCGGCCGGCCAAGCGCAACGGCTGGACGCCGCCGATGTTCAGGCAGCTCGCCGAGGCCTACACCCGGCTCGATGACGATCCGGCGTTGCGCGTGGGCGTGCTGCACGCGTTCGGCGACCACTTCACGGCGGGGCTCGATCTGCCGGCGGTGGCCGAGTACATGAGGCGCGGCGAAAAGGCGGTGCCGCAAGGGCTGGTCGAACCGCACGACTTCGGGCTCGAGGGCTACCGTCGCCGGACCAAGCCGATGGTGGTGGCGGTCAAGGGCATCTGCTTCACGGTCGGCATCGAGCTGATGCTGGGCGCGGACATCGTGGTGGCGGCCGACAACTGCCGCTTCTCGCAGATGGAGGTTCAGCGCGGCATCATGGCCACCGGCGGCGCGACGCTGCGCATGGCCGAGCGCGCCGGCCTGGGCAACGCGATGCTGCACCTGCTGACGGCCGACGAGTTCGGCAGCGCCGAGGCATATCGACTGAACTTCGTGCAGAAGGTCGTGCCTGCGGGCGAAGAGCTCGATGCGGCACTCGCCATCGCGCAGCGCATTGCGGCGCAGGCACCTCTCGCGGTCGTGGCCACGCGGCTCAACGTGCTGAAGGCCATCGAGCACGGGCCGCTCGCTGCCGTGTCGGAATTCATCGAGACGCAGAAGCGCCTGTCGAACAGCGAGGACGCAGCCGAAGGCGTGCGCTCCTTCATCGAACGGCGTCCCGCACGCTTCAGCGGTCGCTGAGCCGCGACGCAGAGCCTTCGAACTGCCGGCGGCAGGCGGCCGGTTGCGGGAGGGCGGACATGATCCCCGGATGCCTTCACCCCACTCGCATCAGGGGCTCGCCTACAAATTGAATTGCACACAATTCAATTGCTCGTCATAATTCAAGCCATGCGCACCGAACCCACCACCGACGAGATGCTCCTGCTGGACAACCAGCTGTGCTTCGCCGTGTATTCGGCGTCGCTCGCGATGACGCGGCTCTACAAGCCGCTGCTCGAAAAACTCCAGCTGACCTACCCGCAATACCTCGTGATGCTGTCGCTGTGGGAACAGGACGGACCGATGGTGTCCGCACTCGGCGAGCGGCTGTCGCTCGACTCCGGCACGCTCACGCCGCTGCTCAAGCGCCTGGAGGCCAATGGCTTCGTGACCCGCGTGCGCGACGTCGCCGACGAGCGCCGCGTGCACATCATGCTGACATCCACCGGCCGCAAGCTCAAGACGCGGGCCGCCGGTGTGCCGGGCTGCCTGCTGGCCGCCACGCAATGCTCGGTACCCGAACTCGTCGCGCTCACGCAGCAGATCCAGGCGCTGCGCGACCGCATCAAGGCCGCCTGAACACCCTCTTTTTCACCCGCCTCGACATCGAGGCATTTCTCCACCACCGAAAGGAACCACCATGACCACGAAACTCGACAAGGTGCTCTACACCGCCGAAGCCCACACCATCGGCGGCCGCGACGGCGCGGGCAAGTCCAGCGACGGCGCAATCGACGTCAAGCTCAGCTCGCCCGGTTCCGGCAAGCCCGGCACCAACCCCGAGCAGCTCTTCGCGGTGGGCTATGCCGCCTGCTTCATCGGCGCGATGAAGGCCGTCGGCCCGAAGATCGGCGTGAAGGTTCCGGACGACGTTGCGATCGACTCGAAGGTTTCCCTCGGCCCGACGAACGGCGGCGCCGCCTACGGCATCGCCGTCGCACTGGCCATCACGCTGCCGGGCCTGGACGCCGAACAGAAGCAGAAGCTGGTCGACACCGC
>CAIQMJ010000439.1 GCA_903872875.1 uncultured Variovorax sp. | reverse complement strand
GCACCTTGCCGAGCGGATCGCCGACGACCCGGGCGACGATATCCGTGGTGCCGCCGGGCGCGAACGGCACGCTCAGTTCGATCGGCTTGTTGGGATAAGCCTGCGCGAACACGGGACCGGCCACCACGGCCAGCGCCGAGACAGCGGCGAGGGCGCTCCATTGACGTCGTTGCATCGACACACTCCTGTAGTTGAAGTCAGGTTGAGATCAGAAATTCCAGGCTTCGATGCTAGCGTTTTCCCCTCATTCCGCCGCCCTGGATAACCCATGGTCGGCGACGGTTACCTGGAGCCGACAAGCCGCCAGGATGGACGCTGCCAATCAAACGGCCGACCATCCCCGGCGTTGGGACCCCGCCCGCTGCGCAGCCGCTGCAGCGCTGGTCTGGCCCATCGGCTGTCGACGCGAGCGGCGCGGCGGGGTACCGGCAGCGGCCTCGTCCGAGGGGAGCATCAGCCCGTCGCGCGCCTTGACCAGCAACGCCACGAGTTGCGCGTGCTCGGCCTCCGTCAGTGCCGCCAGTGCGCGCGTCTGCAGCGCGTCGCTGATGCCGATGGCGGCGTCCAGGGCCAGGGCCGCGCTCGGTTGCAGCAGGATCTGATTCACGCGGCGATCGGCCGGATGAGGCCTGCGGCGCAGCCAGCCGGCCGCTTCGAGCCGGTCGCACAAGGTACCGATCGACATCGCACTGAGTTCGAGACGCTGGGCCAGTTCGGCCTGCGACAGCGGATGCTCGTCCCCCTGCATCGCCAGCACGCCGAGCAAGCGGCACTGGCCGCGCGACAGTCCGAGACGCTGGCGGGTCATCCTGTCGAACTGTTCGCCATAGAGTTTGGCCACGTCATTGACAAGCACGCCGAAACGCCGGGTGAGATCCACATTCATAGCGGCCGGATTGTAAGTAGCGTTGTCCGTCGTATGCAGACGAAACGACCGCGCGGGACGCCCATTCGCGATCGCCTACGCCATCGGCCGGCGTGGACCGACGGACCCGTTGCCAGCCCGGGCGCCCATTCGGCGGACATGCAGTTCGGCAATGCCACCGTTTGCACACGGCATCAGGCACTGCACGACGCGGATCGGAGCCACGGAACATGCAGCAAGCGACGGAGACCATCCAGCCAGGCTTCTCGCGGTGGCAGGCGCTCACCGATGAGATGGCCGTACAGCTCGAAGCCATGTGGCGGGGCGACGCCCGCGCGCGTGTGCGCGTCGGTGCGCTGTCGCGCGAATTGCAGCGCCTCGCGCACCAACAATCGAGCGAGCCGTCACAGCCACGCCATGAACGTATCGACGGGCTGGCCTAATATATGCAGAGTCCGTGCACGCCGCTCCACATCTCCGGGGGCGCACTCTCTTGAGGAGATGAGCCATGAATCGCTTGATTGTCTTGCTGTCGGCCGCCGCCCTTGCGGGCTGCGCCTCAGTCCCTGGCGTGAAATCGTCGGCAGCGGATGTCGAGGCCTCACAAGGCCTCCAGTTCGCGGCCACCGGCAAACCCTGGGACGTTGCGGGCTGCGTCGATCGCAACGTGCAGAAATCGCTGGCCCCGATGTTCGTGGCCCGCACCGCGGAGGATGGGCGCGGCATGAAGCTGACGGTGAATTCCGACGTGGGCACGGCAGGGATCGTCAGCATCCAGCCTGCCGAAACCGGATCGCGGGTGTTCGTCAAGTTGTCGCCGTATTACGTCTTCAAGGGCTCGATCGCCGGAAAGATGGTCAACGGCTGCTGAGCCGCATCCGCACACATCAGGGCTTCTGTTCGATCCAGCTTGCCAGTGCATGCGCCGGCATCGGTCGCGCGATGAGGTAGCCCTGCAGTTCGTCGCAGCGGGCGGCACGCAGCGTCGCCGCTTCCTTTTCGTTTTCCACACCTTCGGCCACCACGCGCAGGCCGAGCGCGTGGCCCAGTCCGATGATGGCGCGGGCGATCGCCATGTCGGTCGGATCGTCGAGCATCTGATGGACGAACGAGCGGTCGATCTTCAACTTGTCGATGGGAAAGCGGTTCAGATAGTTGAGGCTGGAATAGCCGGTACCGAAATCGTCGATCGACAGCAGCACACCGAGCGCCTTGAGCGCGCGCAGCTGCGCCAGGGTCTGTTCGCCGGCCTCCATCAGCGTCGATTCGGTCAGTTCGACCTCGATGTCCGAGGGCTCCACGCCATGCTGCTCGAGCGCGCCGCGCAGGACGCCGACAAGTCCTTCGTCGCGCAGCTGAAGCGCAGAAACGTTGACCGACAGCGGCACGCGGCCCACGCCGATGCGGCGCCACGCCGCATGCTGCGCACACGCCTGCGCAATGACCCACGCACCGATCGCGACGATCTGCCCTGACTCCTCCGCGATCGGGATGAACTGCACCGGCGGCACCGGCCCGAGTTCGGCGTTGCTCCAGCGCAGCAGCACCTCGGCGCTGATCAGTTCCCCGCTGTGCGCATCGACACGTGGCTGAAAGGCAAGGCTCAGCTCGCCCCGTTCGATCGCATGGCGCAGGTTCGACTCGACGAGCAGGCGCCGCTGCGCACGCTCGTTCATCTCGGGCGTGAAGAAGCGCGCCATGTCGCGCCCGCTCGCCTTGCTCTGGTACATCGCGACGTCGGCATGGCGCATCAGCGTGTCGATGTCCTGCGCGTCGTCCGGAAACACCGCGATGCCCACGCTGCAGGACACATGCAGCTCGGCGCCGTCGATGTCGTGCGGGCGGCGGATCAAAGGCACCAACCGGCGCTCGACGATCGACAGTATCTCGTCGCTGTCGACCACCCCGTTGAGCACGATCACGAATTCGTCGCCCCCCAGACGGCTCACGGTGTCGACGGCGCGCACGGCTTCGGTCATGCGCTTGGCGACGGAGCGCAGCAGCCCGTCGCCGACGTGATGACCCAGCGAATCATTGATGTTCTTGAAGCGATCCAGGTCGACGAACAGGACGCCGACCCGCTGTCCGGTGCGCTGCGCCTGTTGCATCGCCATGCGCAGCCGTTCGATGCAGAGCGAGCGGTTGGGCAGTTCGGTCAGCACGTCGTGATGCGCCAGAAAACGGATGCGCTCCTCGCTGCGCTTGCGGTCACTGATGTCGATCGACGTGAAGATGTAGTGCGAAATGCGCTCGGGGCCGTCGCGTACCACGCTCGCGACCAGCCAGGCCGGGTAGCTGGTGCCGTTGCGCCGGCTGACCTGCACTTCGCCCTGCCACGCGCTGCGCTGGTTCAGCGCGGGCCACAGCGCATCGAAATGCACCGTGTCGTCGGCGATCAGCCGATCGGGCATCTCGCCGGCCAGCTCCCTGGATTCGTAGCCGGTCTGCCGGCACAGCGCGCGATTCATCGAGAGGATGCGGTGGTTCGCATCGATGATCATGATGCCCTCGGATGAGGCTTCGAACACCTTGGCCCAGAGCTCCAGGCGCTGCTCCATCAGCTTGAGATGATTGACCGGAGTGAAAGCGGTCAGCACCGCATCCTGTCCTTGGTAGGTGAGCCGCCGCGCCGACAAGACCGCCCAGGAGGGCTCGGCCCCGCCGCGCCAGCGTACCTCGAATTCGTCGACGCCTCTGCGGTCTGCCAGCTGCTGGAAGAAGCGCGCGCGCACCGCCGAGTCGAGGCCATGTGCCCAAGGATCCTCGGTTCTGCCACCCAGCCATGCCTGTGCCGGAGAGTTGGCGTTGAGCACTTCGTGGCCCGGAATGGCCGTGACCATGAGCGGAATCGGGATGGCCTCGACCAGGTCGCGCTGCGCCTCGGCCGCGCGCGCGCTCGCTGCCAGTTCCTGCTGGATGCGCCGCTCGCGGTCGAGCTGCGCGAGCATGTCGTTGAAGCCGAGCACCAGGCGCCCGATTTCGTCATCGCTGTCCCAGTGGGCGCGCAGGCTGTGGTCGCCGGTCTTGCGCACGGTGTCGACGACGTCGGACAACCGGCGCAGCGGCCGCGAGATCTGCCGTGCCACGTAGAACACGGCGGAAAGAATCATGAGCAACAGGAACAACGCGGTGCCCAGGTGCAGCCACATGCGGGAGAAGAAGCCATGTTCGCGCACGTGCAGCATGTCGTCGAGTTCGCGTCCGGCCAGCAGCCAGGCCTGGTCGAGGTCCGCAAACAGCGACTGCTGAGCTTCGTCGAAGGCAGGCAGGCCGCGGCCACCGCTTTCGAGAACGGCGCGGGACGCACGGCGGAAGCGATCGACGCCGGCCGCCAGCCGCAGCCGCGATGCATCCAGATTGGCGCGCAGCGGCCCCTTGGCCGCGACGAATGCCTCGGAATAATCGCTCTCGATACCTGCCGCAATCGCGTCGATCCGGCCTTCCAGGATGAAGTACTGCGTGCGTGCCTCGGTCGACGGCGACTCGCCGGTTCCCAGTGCGTGCAGCCTCGCGTCCATGGCCGAGCCGAGTTCCATCAATTCCGGGAAGCGCAGCAACACCAGCGACATCGTGTAGTAGCTGTCGAGATCGGGGTCGAGGATCAGGTTGGACTGGTTGCCCACGCGGGTGACCAGCGCACGGCCCTTTTCCAGGGCAGCGCGCGCCTCGGCGGGACGGGCGGCGGCGGATGCGCCGACCGTGCGCTCGAAGGCTGCCCGAAACGCGTCATTCAGCTCCCCGCTCTGCATGCCAGGGCCGAAATCCTGCTCGGCCTGCGCGATCGTCCGGGCCTGTGGCACACCAGCGCCGCGCCAGCCGGCCACGGCCATCAATGTGGGTCGCAACCGTTCGATGTACGCCATGCCCGCCATCTCCTTCCGTCCGAAATCAATGGCAATGAACTTCTCGTTGATCAGGATGCCGCTGATGAAGATGACCGCCGTGAGGTCCAGCAGGTAGATGACGAGCAGCTTGCGGCCGACGCTGAGCCGGCCAAGCCGGCGGGAAAGAAATTGCAGCATGTGACTCCAGGATCGGCCCGTCCGCATGCAAGCTGCATGCCCCGGATGCATCGACACCCTCCACGATAATGCGCGGCTGCGCCTTCGGGCCGCTCGGCCGCCGGACGGTAGAGCCGGCGCACCACAGACATGACACACAGTCCAACGGAATTCACGGCGTGCTAAAGACGAGCGACACCAGCGACATCGACGAACCGGGCCAGGGGCCATCCATCGGCGACCTCCAGGGGCACACGCCCATGATGTCCCAGTACTTCCGCCTCAAGGTGGACCATCCCGACACGCTGCTGTTCTACCGGATGGGCGACTTCTACGAACTGTTCTACGGTGACGCCGAAAAGGCCGCGCGCCTGCTCGACATCACGCTGACGCAGCGCGGCCAGTCGGCCGGCCAGCCGGTCGTGATGGCGGGCGTTCCCTTCCACGCGGTCGATGCCTACCTGGCGCGGCTCATCAAGCTCGGCGAGTCGGTCGCGATCTGCGAACAGGTCGGCGAAGTCGGTGCATCCAAGGGGCCGGTCGAGCGCAAGGTGATGCGCGTCGTCACGCCCGGCACGCTGACCGATGCGGAACTGCTGCACGACAAGACGGAGTCGCTGCTGCTCGCGGTTCATGCGGGAGCGCGCAACTTCTGCGGCCTGGCGTGGCTCAGCGTGACGGGCGCCGAACTTCACCTTGCCGAATGCCCGGCCGACGCGCTCGAGGCCTGGATCGGCCGCATCGGACAGAGCGAACTGCTCTACAGCGCCGAGGTCACGCCGGCCTTCGAGAACCGGCTCAAGGCCTTGCGCGCAACGACACCATTCACGCTTTCCGTTCGGCCGGCCTGGCAGTTCGACGGCGGGCTCGGCGAACGCAAGCTGTGCGAGCAACTGGCCAGCGCCAGCCTCGCGGCCTGGAATGCCGAGTCGCTGACCAATGCGCACGGCGCCGCTTCCGCACTGCTCGGCTATGCCGAACACACCCAGGGCCGCGTGCTGTCGCACGTGCAGCGCCTGGTGGTCGAGCGCGATGGCGACCTGATCGAGCTGCCGCCCGCCACGCGCCGCAACCTCGAACTCGTGCAGACCCTGCGCGGCGAGGACTCGCCGACGATGTTCTCGCTGCTCGACACCTGCATGACCGGCATGGGCAGCCGCCTGCTGAAGCGCTGGCTGCTCGCGCCGCGCCGCGACCGCCGCGAGGCGCAGGCCCGGCTCGAAGCCATCGGCGCGCTGCAAGCCACCGCGCCCGGCGTGACGGCCGCCCCATGGCGCAGCCTGCGCGAGCAGTTGAAGAACACCAGCGACGTGGAGCGCATCGCCGCACGCATCGCGCTGCGCCAGGTGCGCCCGCGCGAACTGGTCGCGCTGCGGTTGGCACTGGCCAAGGCCGAGCAGCTCGGCCCTGCGCTGCCTGGCGCTTCCGCGCTGCTCGCACGCATGGCGCAGAGTTTCGTGCCGCCGCCGGGCTGTGCCGAGCTGCTGGTCGCGGCGATCAAGCCCGACCCGTCGGCGCTGGTGCGCGACGGCGGCGTGATCGCGACCGGCCACGACGCCGAACTCGACGAGCTGCGCGCCATCAGCGACAACTGCGACGATTTCCTGCTGAAGCTCGAAATCCAGGAGCGCGAACGCACCGGCATCTCGAACCTGCGCGTGCAGTTCAACCGCGTGCACGGCTTCTACATCGAGGTCACGCAAAGTGCGCTCACCAAGGTGCCGGACAACTACCGGCGCCGGCAGACGCTGAAGAATGCCGAGCGCTTCATCACGCCCGAACTCAAGGCCTTCGAGGACAAGGCGCTGAGCGCACAGGACCGTGCGCTGGCACGCGAGAAGTGGCTCTACGAGCAGTTGCTCGACGCGCTGCAGGTGCACGTGAACGCGCTCACGCAGCTGGCCGGCGGCATCGCCGCGCTCGACGCGCTGTGCGCGCTGGCCGAACGCTCCCACACGCTGCACTGGAAGGCGCCGAGCTTCGTCGCGCATCCGTGCATCGACATCGTGCAGGGCCGCCATCCGGTGGTCGAGGCACGGCTGGCCGAAAAATCCTCGGGCGGCTTCATCGCCAACGACACGCAGCTCGGCCCGCAGCAGCGCATGCAGGTCATCACCGGGCCGAACATGGGCGGCAAGTCGACCTACATGCGGCAGATCGCGATCATCGTGCTGCTCGCATCGATCGGGTCGCACGTGCCGGCCACGGCCTGCCGGCTCGGGCCGATCGATGCGATCCACACGCGCATCGGCGCGGCCGACGACCTGGCCAATGCGCAGTCGACCTTCATGCTGGAGATGACCGAGGCCGCGCAGATCCTGCACAGCGCAACGGCACAGTCGCTGGTGCTGATGGACGAGATCGGCCGCGGCACCAGCACCTTCGACGGCCTGGCGCTCGCCGCCGGCATTGCCGCGCAGCTGCACGACCGCACCAAGGCCTTCACGCTGTTCGCGACCCACTATTTCGAACTGACCGAATTCCCCGCCTCGCACCACGGCGCGGTCAACATGCACGTGAGCGCGACCGAGTCCGGCCGCGACATCGTCTTCCTGCACGAGATGCAGCCCGGCCCGGCCAGCACGAGCTACGGCATCCAGGTCGCGCGGCTCGCCGGCATGCCGGCGGCGGTGGTCAACCATGCGCGCCACGCGCTCGAGGCGCTCGAAGCCCAGCAGACGCAGACCCGCGCGCAGGTCGACCTGTTCGCGGACGCACCGGAGGTCGAGTTGCCGGAGACCAGCGCCGTAGAATCGGCACTGGCCGTGCTCGACCCCGATGCGATGAGCCCGCGGGAGGCGCTCGAAGCGCTGTACACACTCAAAAAACTCAACAAGCGCGAACGCGGCTGAGACCCCCCCATGACTTATTGCGTAGGCATCAAACTCAACGCCGGCCTGGTGTTCCTGTCGGACTCGCGCACCAACGCGGGCGTCGACCACATCAGCACCTTCCGCAAGATGATCGTCTACGAGCAGCCCGGCGACCGCGACATGACGCTGCTGTCGGCCGGCAACCTGAGCATCTCGCAGTCGGTGCGCGAGATCCTTCAGATCGAGGAGCTGCGCGAGACCAACGCCGACGGCGAACCCGGCCCGCCGATCACCATCTGGAACGCCAGGAGCATGTTCGACGCCGCGCGCGTCCTGGGCTCGGCCGTGCGCCACGTGTACGACCGCGATGCCGAGGCGCTCAAGCATGCGGGGCTGGACTTCAACGTGTCCTTCATCTTCGGCGGCCAGGTCAAGGGCGAAGGCATGCGTCTGTTCCTGGTGTATTCGGCCGGCAACTTCATCGAGGCGACCAACGAGACGCCCTACTTCCAGATCGGTGAATCGAAGTACGGCAAGCCGGTGCTCGACCGCGTGCTCACGCCCGACACGCCGCTCGACGAGGCCGCCAAGTGCGCGCTGGTGTCGATGGATTCCACGATGAAGTCCAACCTCTCGGTCGGCCTGCCGCTCGACCTGGTGGTGTACGAGGCCGGCCGCCTGCAGACCGACAAGATCGTCTGCATGGACGCCAACAACCCCTACTACCAGATGATGCACAACAGCTGGGGCCAGAAGCTGCGCGAGGTGTTCGACAGCATCGACGACCCGGTCTGGGACGGCAGCGCCTCGGCGCATCCGCTGATGATGCCGGCCGCGCGGCATGCGCCGCTGCGCAAGATCTCGACGCCCGACGAAAAGCTCATCTAGTCGGGCATCCGATGCCACCCATCGTCTTCTCGCACGGCAACAGTTTCCCGGCGAGCACCTACCGCGTGATCCTCGACAGCCTGCGCAACCGCGGATTCGAGGTCGACGCGGTCGAGAAGTTCGGGCACGACCCGAAGTACCCCGTCACCGACAACTGGCCGCACCTGGTGCAGCAGCTCGCGGACTTCGCGCAACAGCGCTGCGATGCGGCGGGCCGCCCGGTCTTCCTGGTCGGCCATTCGCTCGGCGGCTTCCTGAGCCTGATGTGCGCGGCGCTGCACCCGAAGCTGGCGGCCGGCGTGCTGCTGATCGACTCGCCCATCATCGGCGGCTGGCGGGCCAACACGCTGAACCTCGTCAAGCGCACGCCGCTGATGAAGAGCGTGTCGCCCGGCATGGTGAGCCGCAGGCGCCGCAACAGCTGGGAAGACCGCGAGGCGGTGTTCGAACACTTCCGCAGCAAGAAAGCCTTCGCCCGCTGGGATGCGCAGGTACTGCGCGACTACATCGAGCATGGCACCTTCGACAGCGACGACACGCGTGCGCTGAGCTTCGACCGCGACGTCGAAACCCAGATCTACGACACGCTGCCCCACAACCTGGCGGCGCTGCTGCGCGCCCATCCGCTGCAGTGCCGGGCCGCCTTCATCGGCGGGCGCCAGTCGGTCGAGATGCGCCGCGTCGGCATGACGATGACGCAGCAGGTGACCAAGGGCCGCATCATGATGCTCGACGGAACTCATCTGTTCCCGATGGAGAAGCCGCTCGCGACAGCCGCCGCGATCGAGGCGTCGCTGCGCAACCTGGCCGGCTGAGGCCGGCCGGGCCGTTTATTCCGCCCAGACCACCAGACCGCTCCACGCCGTCGCCAGCACCACGATGCCGAAGGCGATGCGGTACCACGCGAACGGAATGAAGTTGTGGGTGCTGATGTACTTCAGCAGCCAGCGCACGCACAGCCAGGCGCTGACGAACGAGAAGATCAGGCCCACTGTGAACAGCGGAATGTCATGCACCGACAGCAGCGCGCGCTCCTTGTAGAGGCTGTAGATGCCGGCGCCGATCAGTGTCGGGATCGCGAGGAAGAAGGAGAAGTCGGTCGCGGCCTGGCGGCTCAGGCCGAGCAGCATGCCGCCGATGATGGTCGATCCGCTGCGGCTGGTGCCCGGCACCATCGCGAAGCACTGGACCAGGCCGACCTTGAGCGCATCCCATGGCGTCATGTCGTCCACGTTCTCGATGCGCACCGAGCCCGGCGGCCGGCGTTCGGCCCACAGGATGATGAAGCCGCCGAGGATGAAGGTGCTGGCGACGACCACCGGCGTGAACAGATGCTCCTTGATGACCTTGCCGAACAGCAGGCCCAGCACCACGGCCGGCAGGAAGCCGATGACCACGTTGAGTGCCAGCCGCTGCGCCTTGCGCTGGCGCGGCAGCGCGACGATGGTGGAGCGGATCTTCTGCCAGTACACCAGGATCACCGCGAAGATCGCGCCGGTCTGGATCGCGATGTCGAAGACCTTCGCCTTGTCGTCGTCGAAGCCGAGCAACGAACCGGCCAGGATCAGGTGGCCGGTGGATGAGATGGGCAGGAACTCCGTGAGCCCCTCGACGATGCCCATGATGGCGGCCTTGACCAGCAAAACGATATCCACGCGCGCTCCTTTTGAAAGAGCGCGAATTATCGCGACTCAATCTTTCAGATCACATTCAGTTAACAGAAGTTACGCGTAGTGATCCGCGCCATTGCGGCAAACACGCTTGCGCTTCAGCGCGAAACGGGTGTGGAGGCTGCAGGTGCAAGCCAGCTTGCTTCCCAGCCACCGCCGAGCGCCTGGACCAGCGTCACCGCAGCGGTCTGCCGGTTCACCTGCAGTTGCAGCACGGTACGGCGTGCGCTCAGTGCGGACGCCTGTGCCGTCACCACGTCCGTATAGCTGACCTGGCCGGCACGATAGCGGTTCAGGATCTGCTGCTCGGTCTTGTCGGCGGCGGCCGAAGCCTCCCGGCGCAACTGCTCCTGCTGCGCAAGACTGGCGGTGGCAGTGAGCTGGTCTTCCACGGTCTGGAACGCCGTGAGCACCGTCTGCCTGTAGCGCGCCACGGAGGCGTCGTAGGACGCGCGGGCCGCGTCGACGCTGGCAGCGATCGCGCCGGCATCGAACAGCACCTGCGCAGCCGAGAGGCCGAACGACCACAGCGTGTTCGACGCACTGAACAGGTCCGACACGCGGCTCGACGAGCGGCCGAGCGATGCGCTCAGGCCGAAGCTCGGGTAGTACGCCGCCCGCGCGATGCCGATCTGCGCATTGGCCGAAGCCACCGCGCGTTCGGCCGCGGCGATGTCGGGCCGCCGCTGCAGCACGGTCGACGGCACGCCCAGCGGCACCGACGGCACGGTCGGCGACCAGGTGCTCGCGGCCGCGAGCTGGAAATCCGCGGGCGCCGCGCCCACCAGCACCGCGATCGCGTGTTCGTAGGCCGTGCGCGTGCGCTCCAGCGCCACGCGCTCGGCGCGCGTATTGATGAGCTGGGTCTGGGCCTGCAGCACGTCGCTCTGCGCGGCGATGCCGGCTTCGTAGCGGTTGCGCGTGATCGTCAGCGAGCGCTCATAGCCTTCCAGCGTGGTGGCGAGGATCGCCAGTTCGGCGTCGGCCTCGCGCAGCGAGAAGTAGTTGGATGCAAGCTCGCCGATGGCCGACAGCCGGGCGGCCGCCAGATCGGCTTCGCTCGCTTGCGCATTGGCCTCGGCACTGGTCACGGCCTCGCGCAGCCGACCCCAGACGTCCGGCGTCCAGGATGCGCTGACGCCGGCGCTTGCGCTTCCGGTTGCGGTGTCGGCCGACCGGTTGCCGCTGCGCGTGGCGCTGCCCGAGGCGGACACGCTCGGGAACAGGCTCGCCCGCTGCTCGCGCACGAGCGCCGTCGCCTGCGCGTAGTTGGCCACCGCGGCGGCAATGTTCTGGTTGGATATCTGCACGCGCGCCGCCAGCGCGTCGAGATCGGCATCGCCGAACAGGCGCCACCAT
>CAIQMJ010000438.1 GCA_903872875.1 uncultured Variovorax sp. | reverse complement strand
GGTAGATTGACTTGGGCCACTTCCATGCGCCCGACGGCCTGGAACGCGCCGGGTGCGAGCTGGCCCAGGGCGATGCCGGCGACGATGCACAGCAGCACCCACACCGTCAGGTAGCGCTCGAAGAGACTCATGGGCAGAGGTGCTTGCGCCGATCGCAGGGCGTCGCTGGTTGCGCTTATCGTGCCGGCCTCACTTCGTGCCGATGCTGCGCAGCTCGTGCTGCAGGGACATCGCGTCCAACCGTTGCAGCGGCAGCGACAGGAACAGTTCGATGCGACGCTTGAGCGTCAGCGCGGCATCCATGAACGCCTTGCGCTGCTGTTCCTCGGTGCCTTCGACGGCGGCGGGATCGGGCACGCCCCAGTGCGCCGACATCGGGCGTCCCGGCCACACGGGACAGACCTCGCCGGCGGCGTTGTCGCAGACGGTGAAGATGAAATCGAACACCGGCGCGCCGGGCGCCACGAACTCGTCCCAACTCTTGCTGCGGTAGTCGGTCGTCGGCAGGTGCAGCCGTTCCAGCGTGGCAAGCGCCAACGGGTGGACTTCACCCTTGGGGTGGCTACCCGCCGAGTAGGCGTGGAACCGTCTCTGGCCCAATTCGTTGAGGATGCCTTCAGCCAGGATGGAGCGCGCCGAATTGCCCGTGCAGATGAACAGCGCGTTGTAGGTGGTCTCTGTCGTCATGCGTGCCTCGCGTCAGCAGCAGGAGGCAGCCGGCTTCGCGGCGGTGCGACCATCGCTTGGCGCGCAGCACGCCGCGGCCGTGCCGGTTGCGGGCTGGGATGCTTCGTTGAAGACGGGGATGTTGCCCAGCGTGTGGAAGTGCTCCCAGGCCACGCCCTGCGGGTCGGTGATCCAGTGCTTCTCGCTGCGCGCGTAGCAGCAGGTCGTGGTGCCTTCGTCGAGCAGTGCCATATCGGTGGCCTGCGCACGGGCCTTCAGGCCAGCCAGTTCCTCTGCATCGTCGGTCTGGATGCCCAGGTGGTCGATGCCCGGCTTGCTGCCGCGCGTGGAGATGGCGAAGTTGACCGGCGGGTCATCGAGCATCCACTTGGCGTAGTCGCTCTCGGTGCGCGCGGGCTGCGCGGCGAACAGTTGGGAATAGAAGCCGATGCTGCGGTTCAGGTCATCGACGTGCAGGTGGACGTGGAAGCGTTTCATGGGAAGTCCTTTCAGCAGGAGGTGCAGGCACGGGAAGATTCAATGGCCTCGCATACACCGCCCTGGCAGCAGTGCTCGGTCAGGTAGCCGAGCAGCCCGTTCATGTGGGCGAAGTCGGCGCGGTAGAACAGGTTGCGACCCTGCTGCTCGATCGTCACAAGGCCTGCGTGGGCCAGTTCCTTCAAGTGGAAGGACAGGGTGTTGCGGGCCACGTCGAGCTGGTCGGCCAGCACGCTTGGCGTCAGGCCTTCAGGCCCGGCAACGACCAGGGCGCGGAAGACGCGCAGGCGTTGGGTGTGCGCCAAGGCACTCAGAGCGGAAACAGTTTGATCTTCTTTCATGATTCTATAGTACAACATTTATTGAATCAATGTGTCCATCTGGTCTGAACTGAACTGGACTGGACTGGACTGGACTGGACTGCTGCTGGTGCCTGTCGCGCTGGTGGAGGCCGCAGGCGATGGCGGTCAGATGGAAGGAGCCGCTCAGGGGGCCTGCTTCAAAAGCTCCACTAGAGCCGGTAGCTTCCTGCTGACTGCAGTCACCGCCGCCCGCTCTGCATTGCGATACAGGTCAAGCACCCGCCGCCCCGTTTCCGTCAGACACGCCCCACCACGCGAAGCACCGCCGCGCTGCGTTTCCACCAGAGGTTGAACGAAGTCCTGGTTCATCGCGCCTACCAACGTCCAGACCCGCTGATAGCTCATGCCCAAGTGCCTGGCTGTCTCAGCCAGGGAGCCGGTGTCCCGTATTCCCTGAAGAATGTCCGCTTTGCCGGGGCCAATGGCAACACTGTATTTGAGCTCCACCCGGAACTGCATCTCCTGGCCGGGTACCTTGGCTTTGAGCGTTGCTTTCATCGCGTCGATTGTGTCGGAAGAGTTCTGTTTCCGATATAAACTGTCACACATATCGGACCACGAAGGAAGCCTTTCATGCGCAGCAGTACAGAAGCGACCAGCAATGCCTCCTCTAGGTTGCTGAGTGCGATGGTCGCGGGTTGCGCTGTAGGTGTGCTTGGCGGACTCATCGGACTGGGCGGAGCGGAGTTTCGGTTGCCGCTACTCATCGGCGTGTTTGGCTTTGCGGCTCTTCACGCCGTCATCCTGAACAAGGCGATGAGCTTGGTGGTTGTTGCCAGCGCGCTCGTGTTCCGTGGCACGGCAATTCCGTTCGCGGAGGTCGGTTCGCAATGGCCCATCATCCTCAACCTGCTGGCAGGGAGCCTGTTGGGAGCCTGGGTCGGCGCGTCGTGGGCTGCGCGCATGCGCGGGCGCACCCTCTATCAGGTGCTCGCAGTGCTGCTCGTACTGATCGCTGCCGTGCTGCTGCTCGGGCATGACCGGGCGACGCAGGATCCGTTATTGACAGGCACTGCTCAATTGGTGGCTGGCGTGATCGCAGGCTTCGGCATTGGTGTCGTGGCCTCCATCATGGGTGTTGCTGGCGGCGAACTGCTCATCCCGACCCTCGTACTGCTGTTCGGCGTGGATATCAAGTTGGCAGGTTCGCTGTCCCTAGCCGTCAGCCTGCCCACGATGGTGGTCGCCTTTGCGCGCTACAGCCAGGACCAGGCATTCGGCATCCTGCGCACCCACAAGACCTTCGTTATCGTGATGGCCATCGGCTCAATCGTCGGCGCGGCCATTGGTGGCCAACTGTTGGGCGTCGTCCCGTCGGAGATCTTGCTTCCGTCTCTCTCGGTCATTCTGATCATCTCCGCTGTGAAGGTCTGGCGGCACAAGTAGCTGCTCCCGTCTCAGAGAGCGTTCGCATGCCGCGCCGTTGGCAGTACATGGCGCGACGACGCTGAAATCTGCGGGCACGACCCACACTGCAGCACCAAACAGTGCTGTTTACAATGCCCCGCGCCCCATAACTGGTGCAACCCCGCGCAACTGGGTTCGGCAGGTACTGGCGCTTGCGAATGAGCGCCTCGAAGGGTTCGCCCTGCCGGCTGGCGCTACTGAAATCGACCACCGCGAAGCCTGGCGGCGCATCGCGATACTCGAGCCAGTGGATCGGTACATGCCACCGTTCGCCGCACTCGCGCACGAAGCGCAACGTGGCCTCGACCTCTTTGCCGGTGTTGGCAAAGCAGATGACGGTATCTGGGGGCAAGCCCGCATTGGATTGCAGTACCCGCCACACCATGTACGCGCTGGTGCGGCCGCCGCTGAAACTGATGCAGGTGGATTGGTCGATCTTGAACGGGTCGCGCATGTGGGCTGTCTCCGGGCTGGCATGCCGGCACACGCCGGTGGCAGATGGCGCCCCTGGGGAGAAGGGCGGGAGACAAGCGCGCGGCCACTCGGCCGTCGTTTAGAAAGGAGAAAGCCCCCGGATGGAGCTGCTGGATCAGGAGGGTGATCAGTCGCTGCCCTGGACAGGCGGAACGACCTCCAGGGACAGGTGTGTCGGCGTGGCGGAGAGTTCGAGGTCATCCTCGCTGCCGAGGATGCGTGCGAACACGCCCTCCTGCGGAGCGAAGAACTCGCCGAAGTCATCGCCTCCGAGTTCGGTATGAGCCAGCTCCCACCAGTCATCGAACGGGTCGATGTCGGGATTGCAGCCGACGGCGTAGGCCAGGAGCTTCCGGCGCCCTTCGGGTGTCCGCTCGCCGTGTTCAGACAGGAAGTACACGCCCTGGTCCTTGGCGAGGATGACGCGGCATTGGTGAGCGATGGCTTCCGCCAACACGGGGCGCAGCTCGGCGCCTTTGAATCGCAACATGGCTATCTCCAGTGGTTGGAACGAATTGAGAAGACGATGGCTTCCCGCCGAGGGGCGGGAAGCTGTTCAGGGGAAGTGGCGTTGGCCGGTGGATCAGTGCTGCTGTGGATCGCGTCCGCCTGACACGACGGCCACCTGGATCTGCCGCCACTGGCCGTCATCGATCAAGCGCTCCAGCGTTTCACCGAGCGAGTCGAAGAACACGTAGTCGACACGCTCGACGTGTTCCTCGCCGCGACGAAGTTCCACGGCGTAGGTGTCGTCGGCGCGCTCGTAGAGCACGGTGACTTGGCCCTGGAACTTCGCAGTCGCAACGTTGAAGCCGATCGCCGGCGGCGTCTTGATGATGTCGCTGGGCAGTGGATCGACCCAGGTGAAGTCCCGTGCGCCGGCATCCACCAGCAAGTGGGTGATGCGACGGAAGCCATCGGGAGCCGGCAAGGTCTCCAACTGTTGGATGAGTTCCCGCAACTCCGAGCAACGTGGTTCCGGGATCGGCAGCTTGGCGGGTGCCGCACCAAGCACGAGTGTCTTGACGACGTAGGGCGTGCCGTCCGCTGTGAGCTGGGTTCGCTCTTCGGGCGTATCCGCACGCAGCCCGTCGAAGCGGCGCCGGGCGTAGGGTTGAACCTGCACCTTGGCGCCCTCGTCGGTCTCCTGGGTTGCCAGGCGGCGATCCAGGACCGCGAACTCGGCGCGACCGGTCTTGACGACGATGGCCTCGTCGGTCTTGGCAATCACCTTGCCCTCGAAAGGCTGGGGGTCGATGCGGAATCCCAGCGCCGATTCCGGCGGCTGGTCATCGTAGATGCGGAACTTGAAGCTGCGAATATTGCGTGGCATGTGGCCGGACACCAGGGAAGGCATCTGGGCGCGGATGGCTGAGTGGTCCATGGGAGATTCCTTGAGGAACGCAAGGGACTTCCGCCTGCAAGGGAGGTATCCCTTGAGGGTTGAGGAAGAAGACGCGGCATGCGTCGAGGAGAGGGACAACCAACGCGGTGAATCCGCGCCGTAGCCTTGAAGGTCTGGGCTACCTGGGCATGTTGCTGACGGCGTCAGCGGACATGGGTGCAGGATGGCATCGGAACGCAGCAGGTCGAGGGCGCAATCGGCATCAAGCACTCTCCGTATTCGTGTTGGGCAGAAAAAAGCCCCTCGATGAGGGGCTGTGGGGAAAGGCGATCGGTGAGGTGTCAGTCCTCATACAGCGCGAGGCCGTCGAGCACGGGTGCATCGGCATCGAAGAGCAGTATGCGCACGTCGGCCAGGGCGGCCAGATGCAGAACATCCACCAGGGACGCGGGCATGCCTTTGCCCAGATGTTCCTGCCGAAGATCGTTGGCTGTGATGCCTTCGACGCTCTGCAGGTTCTCATCGGTCCAGGGTGTGGCGATCAGCTTCACGCCGATGGCCGGGCTGTACGGAATGCGGAAGGCGATGAACAGGAAACCGGTCGGCGTGGC
>CAIQMJ010000437.1 GCA_903872875.1 uncultured Variovorax sp. | reverse complement strand
GCACGCGCGGGCCGAGCGCGCTTTCGACGGCCTTGCGGGCCAGGTCGTGTTGATGCACCCAGCCCGCATCGGACAGCGGCGCGACGTAGACGAAACCGATCTTGAGCGGTTCGGAGGCCCCCGGCGCGGCGGGCTTCACGGCCTGCGCCAGGGCAAAGGGAGCGGAAAGGTAAAAACAGGCGGCCGCGAAAGCGGCTGCGAGGTTTTTGTACATGGTGGTCCTCTACATGGCCCCGGTGAAACACAGTCTGCGCTGCAGCCGGGACGCCTGCAACGCGGGCAAGGATTCTAGTGCGGGCGCATCCCCCGGCCTGGAGCCCGGTCTGCCGTGGCGAAGGCGCCCCCCGTCAACCGGCAGGGGTCCGTACGGAAATGGCGCCGGACAATCCCGCCATGCCTTCCTCTCCGTCCGCGCCCGAATCCCTCCACTGGCGGCGCAACCTGTTCGTCTGCATGCTCGGCTCGTTCACGACGATCGTGGCAATGACGCTGCTGCTGCCCTTCCTGCCGCTCTATGTCGAGCAACTCGGCGTGGCGGAGCACGCGGCCATCGTGCAGTGGTCGGGCGTCGCCTACGGCGCCACCTTCTTCAGCGCGGCGCTGGTGGCGCCGCTGTGGGGCCGGCTGGCCGACCGCTACGGCCGCAAGCTGATGCTGATCCGCGCGAGCCTGGGCATGGCCGTCGCGATGGCACTGATCGGCATCGCGCAGGACGTGTGGCAGCTCGTCGGGCTGCGGCTGCTGGCCGGACTGCTGGGCGGCTACGCGTCGGGCTCCACCGTGCTGGTCGCCACGCAGACGCCGAGGGAGCGCTCCGGCTGGGCGCTCGGCACGCTGTCGTCCGCGATCATGGCCGGCAACCTCGCCGGGCCGTTGCTCGGTGGCCTGTTGCCGCCGCTCATCGGCATTCGCGCGACCTTCTTCGCGGCGGGCGCGGTGATCTTCGTGGCCTTCCTCGGCACGGCCTTCCTGATCCGCGAAGCGCCGCGTCCCGCACCCGTGAAAGGCGTGAAACGGCACGATGGCTGGGCATCGATTCCGGACCGGCGTCCGGTCATCGCGATGTTCGTCACCGGCACGCTGCTGATGCTGGCCAACATGTCGATCGAGCCGATCATCACGGTGTACGTCGCGCAACTGGTCGCCGACGCCGGGCACGTCACGATGATCGCCGGCCTCGTGATGGCGGCTGCGGCACTCGGCAGCATCCTGTCGGCTGCGCGGCTGGGGCGGCTGGCCGACCGCATCGGTGCCTGGAACGTGATCGTCGGCTGCCTCGCGATTTCCGCCGTGCTGCTGATCCCGCAGGTCTTCGTGACCGCCGGCTGGCAACTGGTGGTGCTGCGCTTCCTGATGGGCCTGTCGCTCGGCGGGCTGCTGCCCTGCATCGCCAGCGTGATCCGCCACAGCGTGCCCGAACGCGCCGCCGGCCAGATGCTGGGCTACTCGGTGTCGGCGCAGTACACCGGGCAGGTGGTCGGGCCGCTGCTGGGCGGCTTCGTCGGCGGGCACTTCGGGATGCGCGCGGTTTTCCTGGGGACGTGCGTGCTGATGGCGGGCGGGGCGGTGTGGAACTGGTGGGCGCTGCGGGCGCAGTCCGGCACCCACAACGCATCATCCTGATGACGATCGCCGCGTCCAGCATCAACAGCAATCATCCCAGGTCTCTCCAAGATCGGTAATGATAATCGTTGTCGTTTACATCTCTGAGAGCTCCCTTGCCCCAAGCCAAACTCAAACTCAAGGTCGTCGCGACGGCCTGCGCACATGTGACATCCGGTTCCGCATCCCGGTTCGCCCTGGCCGCGCTGTGCGCCACTTCAGGCGTCCACGCCCAGACCGCTGAGACCAAGACCGGCGAAAGCACCCTGCCGGCCGTCACTGTCAGTGCCGACGCGCCCGACGCCACATCGCAGCATCTCGCCACACCCGTCAGCGGCGGCGCACTCGGCACGCGCCGCCAGCTCGACACGCCCTTTTCCACCATCGTGGTGACCGGCGAGAACCTCGCCGAGCGCCAGGTCTCGAAGCTCGGCGACGTGTTCGCGCTCGATGCCTCGGTCTCCGACAACAGCGACGCCTACAACAGCTGGGCGAGCTACATCACGGTGCGCGGCCTGCCGCTGGACTGGCAGAACGGCTACCGCATCAACGGCCAGCCCTTTCTGAGCTACGCGATCACGCTGCCCTACGAGCAGTTCGAGCAGATCGAACTGCTCAAGGGCTCCTCGGGCTTCATGTACGGCTTCGGCGCGCCGGGCGG